>NZ_VRYY01000032.1 GCF_015731765.1 Nitratidesulfovibrio oxamicus | reverse complement strand
CGCCTGACCGGTCCACGGCCCGGCGGCGCATCATCGTCCGGCGGGCGGCCCGCGGGGTTCGGCCCACAGCGGCCCACCCGGGTGCACCGCCGACGCAGCGACAGGCAGGAAGACCAACGTGAGCGTGAATTTCTCCACGGCCTTCAAGGATCCGGACCTTTCCCGCGGCCTTATCGAACGGCTGCACCGCGAACTGGACCGCCCCCTGCGCTTCATGGAAGTGTGCGGCACCCATACCGTGGCCATCTTCCAGAGCGGCATGCGCCCGCTGCTGCCCGCCGGGGTCAAGCACCTGTCCGGCCCGGGCTGCCCGGTGTGCGTGACCCATGAAAGCGAGGTGGCCGCCTACCTGCAACTGGCCGAAAAGCCCGGCGTGATCATCGCCACCTTCGGCGACCTGATGCGCGTGCCCGGCCCCGGCGGCGACAACCTGAAGCTGGCCCAGGCCAAGGGCGCGCGGGTGGAGATCGTCTACTCCGCCCATGACGCGCTGAAGCTGGCCGCCGACAACCCCGGCGACACCGTGGTGTTCCTGGGCATCGGCTTCGAGACAACCGCCCCCACCGTGGCCGCCACGGTGCTGATGGCGCGGCAGCAGGGGCTGACCAACTTCTGCGTGCTGTCGTTCCACAAGCTGGTGCCGCCCGCGCTGCGCGCCCTGCTGGCCGACCCGGACTGCGCCGTGGACGCCTTTCTGCTGCCGGGGCACGTATCCACCATTCTCGGCATGGAGCCGTACCGCTTCGTGGCCGACGAATTCCGCACCCCCGGCATCATCGCCGGGTTCGACCCCGTGGACATCCTGCAGGCCCTGCTGATCATGGTGGAGCAGCGCAAGACGGGCGAATTCGCCATCGTCAATTCCTACCGCCGGGCCGTGGACGACGCGGGCAACCCCCGCGCGAGAGAGATTCTGGACACGGTGTTCCAGACCGCCGACGCCCTGTGGCGCGGCATCGGCTGCATTCCCGGCAGCGGTCTGGTGTTCCGGCCCGAGTTCGAGCAGTACGACGCCATGGCCCGTCTGGGCCTTACCCTGCCCGAGGCCAGGCCCATCGCGGGCTGCAAGTGCGGCGACGTGCTGAAGGGCAAGATGCAGCCCTGCGACTGTCCGCTGTTCGCCAAGGCCTGCACGCCCGCCAAGCCCGTGGGGCCGTGCATGGTTTCCACCGAGGGCAGCTGCGCCGCCTACTTCAAGTACAACGTGGAGGCCTGATCGCATGGCCGGTGATACGCTTCTTCTCGACTACGGCAGCGGCGGCAAGGCCGCGCACCGGCTCATCGGTGAACTGTTCCTGAAACACTTCGACAACCCCGTGCTGCGCACGCTGGACGACGCCGCCCGGCTGGAACTGACCGGCCCGCTGGCCATGAGCACCGACAGCTACGTGGTGGACCCGCTGTTCTTTCCCGGCGGCGACATCGGCACGCTGGCCGTGCACGGCACCGTCAACGACGTGGCCATGCTGGGCGCGCGGCCTCGCTACCTGAGCTGCGGGTTCATCCTTGAGGAAGGGCTGGACATGGAGGTGCTGGAGCGCATCGTCGCCTCCATGGGCAACGCCGCGCGCGAGGCCGGGGTGTGCATCGTCACCGGCGACACCAAGGTGGTGCCGCGCGGCATGGCCGACAAGGTGTTCATCAACACCACCGGCATCGGCGAGATCATCGCGAATCCCTCGCCCAGCGGGCATTCCGCCCGGCCCGGCGATGCCGTCATCATCAGCGGCAGCATGGGTGACCACGGGCTGACCATCCTGTCGCACCGCGAAGGGCTGAACTTCTCCGCCGACGTGCGCAGCGATTCCGCCGCGCTCAACGGGCTGACCGAGCGGCTGCTGCTGGAGGTGGGCGACATCCATGTGCTGCGCGACCCCACGCGCGGCGGCCTTGCCACCACCCTGAACGAAATCGCCGGGCAGTCGGGCGTGGTCATGCGCATCGCGGAACGGGACATCCCCGTGCGCGATGCCGTGCGCGAGGGTTGCTCGTTCCTCGGTCTGGACCCGCTGTACCTCGCCAACGAGGGCAAGCTGATCTGCATCCTGCCGCAGGAAAAGGCCGACGCCGCCCTTGCCGTGCTGCGCCAGAGCCCCCTTGGGACCGAAGCCGCCCGCATCGGCACCATAGTGGCCGCCGATGGCGCGGGGCCGGGCAGGGCCGGGCAGGTCATCCTGGAAACGCCCATGGGCGGCCACCGCCTGCTCTCCATGCTGGAGGGCGAGCAGTTGCCGAGGATTTGCTGACGGCGGCGGGGCGGGAAAGAAGAAGAGAAGAAAAGATTGAATACGAGAGAGGGGGGCTTTGAAAAGCCCCCCTCTCTCGTGCTCTCACCCCGCAAACGCATCGGTTGGGGGTAGCACGCACATGGCGGTGTGCCGTCACACCCGGCAGGCATCCGAGAACGGCGTGATTTCCACTTCTTTCCGGCCCGGCAGTTGCGCGGTGATGCGTAGTGTCCCGCCAAGGGCGTGTACGATTTGGCACAGGGTGCTGATCTGCATGTCGCCGCTGCGTTCCTGCTTGGAAACGGTGGCCTGCGAAACATCCAGCGCGGCGGCAAGTTCCTTTTGCGAAACGCCGAGTTCCCGGCGCAATTCACGCAGGTTCATTTCCATGCGCAACTCGTCGGTGCGCTTGCGGATGGTTTCCCGGCGGGCTTCGGGCAGTGCCGCGATAACGGCGCTGAGCTTGCGGGCCATGTGATTGCCTTCCTATGGTTGCAGCGTGGCAAGATGCCGGTCGTACCGGGCATCGGCAACGGGAATCAGCCGGTCATAGAAGTGGGCATCGCCAGCCTTGCTGCCGCCGACCAGCACCACGGCATTCCGTAGCGGATCGAAGGCGAAAAGGAAGCGGTACGGCTGTCGGCCAAGGCTGAAGCGCAGTTCCTTCATGTTCGGATGCCGGGAGCCCTTCAGTGTATCCACGTGGGGGCGCCTCAGCGCGGGGCCGACTTCCTCCAGCAGCGAAAGCCGCGCCAGTAGTTCGTTCTGAAGCGGAACGTCGAACCCGTCGAACTCGGCGTCGAATGCATCGCAAAAGCTGACGTCCCATTTCATGCGTTGAAAATATAGCTTTTAATGCATATCGTCAAGTGGGTCGAACAATGAGAAAGGCCGACCACCCATGGGTGACCGGCCTTTGGCGTATCGGGGAAAATGGTGTCTACCGCGCGCCCTTGGGGAACAGGATGACCCCCACGGTCTTGAGCACGATCTTCAGGTCCAGCAGGGGTGACATGTTCTTGATGTAGTACAGGTCGTACTCCAGCTTGTAGCGGGCGTCCTCTATGGAGGCCCCGTAGGGGTAACACACCTGCGCCCAGCCGGTAACGCCCGGCTTCACGGTGTGGCGCACGTAGAAGTACGGGATGACCTTTTCCAGTTCGCGCACGAACTGCATGCGTTCCGGGCGCGGGCCGATGAGCGACATGTCGCCGCGCAGCACGTTCCACAGCTGGGGCAGTTCGTCGATGCGCACCTTGCGGATGAACTTGCCCACCTTGGTCACGCGGGTGTCGCCCTTCTGCGCCCACACCGCGCCGTTCTTTTCCGCGTCCACGGTCATGGAGCGGAACTTCAGCACCGTGAATTCCTTTTCGTGCAGGCCCACGCGCTTCTGCCTGTAGATCACCGGGCCGGGCGATTCCAGACGGATGACCAGGGCGGCAATGGCCATGATAGGCAGGGTAAGCACCAGCAGCACGAAGGACGTCAGCACGTCGAACACCCGCTTCAGGCGCTGCATGGACCCTTGCGTGTTCAGGTTGAAGCCGTCCTCCATCAGCAGCCATTCGTCGCGGATGAGGCTGACGGGAATGCGCCCTGCCACGTGTTCGTACAGGGTGCGGATATCCACCACCATCAGGCCGCCCAGTTTGGCGCGCAGCAGTTCGCGGGCGATGTCCTCGTCCAGCGGGGCGTCGGGCAGCATGACCAGCATGGTTGCGCCGTGGCTGCGCGCAACCCCCAGCGGATCGTACGAGGGGCCAAGGCACGGCCCGGCGTCGGCGTCCATGTCGCCTTCGCCCACGTAGCCCAGGATTTCGGCGTGGGGCATGCTCTGCGCCAGCAGGCTGCGCACCTTGCCCGCACGGTCCACGCCCACCAGCACCACCTTGTGCCGGGTCATGAAGCGCTTGCCGATGCGGTGCCACACCACGCGCCAGGTCAGGCACAGGGTCACCACCAGCACCAGCAGCAGCACGAAGGTGGCCCGGTCGAAGCGCCAGCTTTCGAACGAATAGAAGGTGAAACCGGTGGCGATGACCCCCAGCACGGACGCCACACCCACGCGGGCCACGGAATCGCGGAAGTCTTCCTCGCCCACCGAGTAGCAGTCTAGCACGTAGAACGAGAGCAGGAAGAAGAAGGTGGTGAAGAACGAGGCGCCCGTATAGTCGATGAGCACGCTGTATTCGTCGGGCAGCATGGTTTCGCCGACCACGTACAGCGCGATGAGGATGCACAGGGCATCCAGCAGGCGGAACAGGCTGTTGCGGATATTGTCGTTCACGCATTCCTCCCGGAATGGATGGGAAATCTTTCGTCGCGGGGGGCTGTCGCGCCCGTGCTAACTACAGGGGCTGTTTCCAAATAACGATTTTCGTCCGTTGGCTAGGAAAACGAGCCTGTCATGAGGGAGTGCCTCAGCCGTTATGCGAGACTTCGAGCATTACGGACGAGGACCGCAACGCTATGGCCAATGAAGTTTGACCGCGTTGCGCACGCTGTCCGCAGGACTCGCAGGCTCGCCCAACGGCCACGCTTCGCGCCTTTCGGGTCGGACCCAACGGGCGAAGGGACAATCGCAGGCAGCCCCTACGCCAGGCGCATCACCCGCAGGATATGCTCGCTCACCTTGTCGGCGTCGAATTCCGTTTCCGCCAGCCGCCGCCCGGCCTGCCCCATGCGGGCGATCAGGCTGCGGTCGGTGATGAACCGTTCCATGGCGGCGGCCAGCGCCTCGGGGTCGCGCAGGGGCACGCGGAAGCCGTTCACGCCGTCTTCCACCACCTCGCGGCAGCCGGGGGCGTCGGTGACCACGGCGGCGCGGCCCATGCTCATGCCTTCCATCACCGAGCATGGGGTGCCTTCGCGCCACGAGGGCAGCACCACCACGCTGGCGTCGGCCACGTACGGGCGCACGTCGCGGGTCTGGCCAAGATATTCGATGATTCCTTCTCGCGTCCAGCCTTCCACCTCGGCAAGGGGCACGCTGCCCGGGCCGCTTTCCGGCGGTCCCAGCACGCGAAAGCGGGCGTCGGGATGCCTTGCCTTCAGCAGACGCGCGGCCCCGGCGTATTCGCGCAGGCCCTTGGCCTCCAGCAGGCGGCCCACCAGCAGGAAGGTCGGCGGGGTCAGCACCGGTTCTGCCTGGGCAAAGTGGTCCAGGGCCACCCCGGTGCCCCGGCTCATGGCCACGGACGTGGAGTGCGGGATGATGCGGTTGTCCTCGAAGACCCGGCGGTCCTCCATGTTCTGGAAGAACACCGTGCGCACGCATGAAAGGGCGATGCGGTAGAGCAGGGCGGCCACCCTGGTCAGCATGCGCTTGACCGGGGTGTCCGCCTCGAACATGTAGCCAAGCCCGGTGATCATGGCGTAGCGGGCGGGCACGCGCGCCAGCGCCGCCGCCGTTGCCCCGTAGATGACCGGCTTGATGGTGAAGCAGAAGGCCACGTCGGGCCGTTCCTGCCGAAAGATGCGGTACAGCGCGGCAAAGGTGGCCGCGTCTCGCACGGGGTTCAGCCCCTTGCGATCCAGGGGGTAGCCTGCCACGCGAACGCCCATGGCTTCCAGCGCGGCGCGGCCTTCGGTGTCGGTGTCGGCGTCGGGCACGATGCACAGCACTTCGTGCCCCAGCGCACGGAGCCTGCGGATGAGCACGCTCCAGAAATTGACCATGGCCCGGGCCTGATTGCCCAGAATGGCTACCTTCATCTGATGCCTCGCTGGCTGCGCGCCCGATCGTGCCTGTTCTGCTGGCCGTGCCCGTCGCAAAGGTCGAACAGGCCGTACAGGACACGCCGGACGCTGATCCCGGCAGGCCGCCGGGGAAGTGTTGCCCCGCCCTGGGCGCACGCGGCGCGGGGAGCGGAAGAACGCGCACCTTGTAACAGGTGGGCAGCACGCTGAAAAGGGGGCCGGGCGCGGGGCGCCCGGGCTGCGCTTGGCGGTCGCCGGAACCGTGTGCCCAGTGCGGGGGGCCGGACCGCCGACCGGGGTGGGCTTATGGTTGGCGGCGGAACGAATTTTGCCCGCAGTGTCATCATCCCGCCGTCGGGTGTGTATCCTGCCATACCATACATGTTTCGTGCCGTGCGGTATGCCCCCCCTGCGGCCTCTTTACAGGGTGTGACGTTGGGAGTAGAAGCGCCCACGTTGCGGTGGTGGGCGGCGACTCCGTCCCCAAGGGCATCAGCCCGAGGCGGCGGGCAGAGCGCCAGCCCGCGCACCGCCCTGCCGCCCACGGGGCTGCGCCCTGCCGCAACGGTGCCCGGCGCGCCATCCTTTGACGCGACATTCCGGCGCACGTACAATGCGCATTCCATCCGAAACCGCCACTCCCCAGGGAGGATCACCATCATGACCCGTTATACCGCCCTGATGCAGGAACTGGAAGCCGCTCCCCGCACCTGGCTTGTCACCGGGGTTGCCGGATTCATCGGTTCGAACCTGCTGGAAACGCTGTTGATGCACGGTCAGAAGGTGGTGGGGCTGGACAACTTCGCCACCGGTTACCAGCGCAACCTGGACATGGTGCGCGAGATCGTGGGAGCGGACCTGTGGCGCAACTTCCGCTTCAAGGAAGGCGACATCCGCAACCTGGAGCACTGCCGCGAGGTGTGCGAAGGCGTGGACCACGTGCTGCATCAGGCCGCACTGGGTTCCGTGCCGCGCTCCATCGAAGACCCCATCCTGGCCAACGAAAGCAACATTTCGGGTTTCGTGAACATGATGGTGGCCGCCCGCGACGCCAAGGTGAAGACCTTCGTCTACGCCGCGTCCAGTTCCACCTACGGTGACGAACCCACCCTGCCCAAGGTCGAGGACAAGATCGGCAAGCCGCTGTCGCCCTATGCGGTGACCAAGTACGTCAACGAACTGTACGCAGACGTGTTCGCCACCTGCTACGGCATGAAGGCCATCGGCCTGCGTTACTTCAACGTGTTCGGCAAGCGGCAGGATCCCTTCGGCGCCTACGCCGCGGTCATTCCGCAGTGGTTCGCATCGCTGCTGCGCGGCGAGACCGTGTTCATCAACGGCGACGGCGAAACCAGCCGCGACTTCTGCTACATCGACAACTGCGTGCAGGCCAACCTGCTGGCCGCCACCGCCACCGACGAGGCGGCCCTGAACACGGTGTACAACGTGGCCTTCGGCGAACGCACCGACCTGAACCAGCTGTTCGACCTGATCCGCGAGGAAGTGAGCCGCCACAAGCCGGAAGCCGCCACGGCCAGGCCCGAACACCGCGAATTCCGCTTCGGCGACGTGCGCCATTCCCTGGCCGACATCAGCCGCGCCCACACCCGGCTGGGCTACGAGCCGGCGTACAGCGTGCGCCAGGGGCTGCGCCTGTCCGGCGATTGGTACGCCGCCAACCTGAAGTAGACGCGGCGCGCGGGTTGCCCCGCGCTGCCTGCATTGCCCGCATTGCCCGTTCCGCCCCGCCGCAACCCCTGCGGCGGGGCGGCGTGCGTTTGGGCACCGGTGCCCCGGCAGGCAGCCTTGTCGATCTGGCAGGGGAATGGGGGCTTGCCAAGCCCGGCCCGGGAGAGTATTTGGCAAAACATGCAAATGATCGCACCCCGACGGGCAGCCGCCCACCGCAGGCTCATCGAGGCGCAGGCCGAGATATTCAAGGCGCTGGGGCATCCCAGCCGCCTGCTGATGGTCGAGGAACTGACGCGCGGCGAGCGGTGCGTGTGCGAGTTGCAGGCGTTGGTGGGTTCGGACGTCTCCACGGTGTCCAAGCACCTGTCCATTCTCAAGGGGGCGGGCGTGGTGCGCGACGAGAAGCGCGGGGCCAACGTCTACTATTCGCTGGCGCTGGGGTGCGTGCGGTCCTTTCTGGAATGCACGGGCCATCATATCGAGGCGGCCACCCGCGATCTGGCCCAGTTGGTGGCCTTGCGCTCCGGAAAGTAGGCAGCGCGGGGTTTTTTTTGTGCGAATATTTGGCCATTAAGCCAAATAGGAAATAATGCAGACATGCCGGGCAAAGAGCCGACGAAAAGGGAGAACGGCAGATGGCTAGCGAATCGGAAAAGAATGACGGGGGGATGGGTGCAACCACATCTTCCACGTCGGGCGGTGCGGACGGGCATTCCATGGCGCCGGGCGACCATGCGGCGGAGGTGCGCCCTTTGCAACCTCTTGCGCCGTTGGGCACGGCCCACGGGGGGCGTTGCTGTCCGGCCCCGTCTGGCCAATCTGGCCAATCGGGCCAATCAGGCCAATCGGGGCGTCTGGCCGCACCGGCCATGCCCGGCACGGCAGTTCCGTCCGGCGGGGCGGGCGCAGCTTCCGGTTTCACCCTGAAGCCCCTTGGCCCCCTGGCTGGCGGGGATTCTGCCGCAGGCGGCTGCGCCTGTTCCGCTCCTTCCGCCACCGCCGCCCAAGCCCCGGCACTGTCGCCGGAGCAGGAGCGCGCCG
>NZ_VRYY01000031.1 GCF_015731765.1 Nitratidesulfovibrio oxamicus | reverse complement strand
CCGCCCGTGGCGGCAAGGCGCACGGCCCGCTCAAGGGCCAGCCCGGCGGCCACCACGTCGGCATCGGCGGCAAAATAGCCGTTGGGCGGCAACTCCATGCCCCCGCTTGCCGGATCCGCTTCGGGTCCGCCCCCTGTCCACCACGGGGTCACCCCGCCGGGCAGGGCCTGACGCATGTAGTCCCACCCGCCGAACCCGGCAAAGCCCACCAGCAGGCAGCCGCTGGCCAGTGCTTCCAGCGGGGGCAGCGGGCAGCCTTCGGGAAAGCCCGTGGCCAGGAACACGTGCGACGAGCGCAGCAGTTCGGCCACTTCGGCGTGGGAGCGGCCATGAATCTCGCGCCACTCCACCTCCGCCGGTCTCTCACCGCGAGAGGCGGACAAGGCCAGCCGGGCGGACAGCAGGTCGCGCACCTGCTGGGCCAGCGCGCGGTTCTTGCGCGGCATCCAGGCGATGCGCACCGGACCGTGCGCGAGGCCGTCGGGGATGGCGACTCCGGCATCGCCGCTGGCAGGGGCACCGTCGCCGTCCGGACCGTCTCCCCCGTCTCCCACACCCGTCCATGCCGGGCGGAACAGTTCAAGGTCTATGCCGGGGCGCAGTACCGGGACTTCGCGTCCGGTCACCTCGCGAGTGTACCAGGCCACCGGGTCGGACACGGCCAGAAACGAGACGTCCAGTTGCGGCCAGGACACGCCCGGAGGCAACGACGACAGCAGATACGCCCAGTTCTGCACGTACACCACGCACCGCGCGCCCGCGCGCAGGCCGGGGGCCAACGCGTTGACCCAGCCTTCCGGCACCAGCCATACGTCGCGCTGGGACACGGCGGCGGCGGCCTCGTCCCAGTTCATGACCGGGGCGGGCGGATTGTCCGCATCAAGCCCGGGCGCGCCCCCTTCGCGGGGGACGAGAAACACCGGATACCCCGCGGCATGCAGGTACGCGGCCATGCGGTACAGCACGGCAAGGCCCCCGGTCATGCGGGGCAGCGGCGGAACGAACAGAAAGGTGCGCATGGCGATGCTCCGTGATTGCGCGCAGCAAAGCAGATACCCGGGTGAAGGGCAAGAGGGGGCAGGACGGCACGCGTTTGTCGGGACTGATCGGACAAATCGGGACGACACCGGACGACACGGGATTGGGCGGGACTGGTCGGAATTGCCCCCCTGCACTGGCAGGATGGCCGGCAGTGCGGGGCTGGCAGGACGAGCCGCCAGTGCCAGCCATCTGCCCGCACGCCTGCATGCCCATACACCACCAACCCGCCCCGAAACGCAAACGCCGGGAACGGAAGGCTTCCCTCCATCCCCGGCGCAAAATCAGGCGGCGGTCAGACTACTTGCCGCAACATTTCTTGAACTTCTTGCCGCTGCCGCAGGGGCAGGGCTCGTTGCGGCCCACCTTGGGGGCTTCGCGGCGGAACGGCTCCTGCCCGTGCACCAGGCCGTCGGCGTAGTACCACACGCCGTCCTCGCACCGGAAAAAGCTGTCCTCGCGCAGTTCCTGCGGCACGCCGCCCAGCACGTAGTGGGCCACGAACGAAACCTCGCCGGTCTCGTCGCCCGGCTGGCCGCCCTTCACGGAAAGCACTTCCAGCCCCTTCCAGTCCACGGCCTCGGACCAGGCGCGCATTTCGTCAACGCTGACTTCCTCGCGCATGGCCGGGTGGGTGGAGGTATCCAGGTAGTCGAAGGCGTGCAGGCAGTGCGCGGAATAGCGCGAACGCATCAGCGCTTCCGCCGTGGGGACGGGCTTTTCGCCGCGCACGTAGGGGCCGCAGCAGGCGTCCAGCACAAGGCCGGAGCCGCAGGGGCAAAGCGTGGTCTCGGACATGTGGGTCGATCCTTCGGCCCGCCGCCCGACGCTTCGCCCCGCGAAGCCCGTCGGCGGTCCGCTAATGGTTACCGCAGCCGTGATGGCCGTGGGATGTACACAGTTCCTGCCGGTCGGCCAGGCGACCATCCAGCCAGCTCCGGGCGGCGTCATGCACCGGGCCGGACGCTCCGCGCACCACGTCGATGCCGTGGCGGCGCAGCGTCATCACGGCGCCCTCACCCATGTTGCCGCCCACCAGGACGCTGACGCCAAGGTCCACCAGAACGGGCACGATGTTCGACTTGCACCCGCAGCCGGGGGGCGGCGTCAGGCGCTCTTCTTTCACAATGTTGCGGGTCTCGTCCACCGTCAGCAGGGTAAAATACTCGCAGTGACCGAAATGTTCGTCAATGATGCCTTCTCGCGAGGGCAGGGCGATTTTGAGCATGGGCTGAATTCCTCCATGGCTGGTATACGTTCCGCCCCTGATAATCCTTTGCCCCGGAATGTCAATGACCACTTACATCATCGGATTCTGGCAGGCACGGCAGGAAAAATGACTACCGTTGCAAACCGGGCAGGCAGTGGCGATTCCTTGCCCGTGAGCCCTTGCCACGTGGCCATGCGCAGATGGTCCGACCGGACGCACCGGCAATTCCGCCATGTCGGGTGATACGGGCAAGACCGGCATGGTCCTGCGCCACACGGTTTTCCGTCGCCCGCGTTATTCTGTACGGCCTGATGCAAGGCGGGGTGGCGCGGCACCACCGCGTGTGATACCCTTGCCGCATGGCTCGGGCCGGAGGCCCGCAGGAGCAGCGCCGGGCAGCGCTCCCCGCCCTTGCAGGAAGGGCGGCGGCAGGAACCGCGCCCCGGTCTCATTTCCACCCCCGCCAGGAGACTTCGGGACCATGACAGACTCCACCAGCGACCGACGCAAGCATTGCCGGCTTCCCAAGCCCTTTCCCGTCGAGGCCAGCGAGATCAGGTTTCCCCCGTCCAGCCAGGGCCGTTTCGAAACCCAGTGCTGCGACATCAGCGCCGGAGGGCTCAGCGTGCACAGCCCCCGTACCTTCGAGCCGGGCACCAAGCTGCAGGTGCGCGTGCACATCCCCACGCTGAACAAGTATTCGCCGGGGTTCTTCAAGGTGTACGAGAACGACGCCGACCAGTACCTGCAAGCCATAGCCGAGGTGACCCGCTCGGAATTTTCCGCCGGGGGCTACCTGCTGGGGCTGAAGTATGTGGATGTGGACGAGGATGCCGCGCGTGCCGTGGCGAACATGGTCAACAAGACCGTGCAGAGCTGAAGTCGGCGGCGCACGCTTCGACGGTGGTCACCGGATGCCGGGACCGCCCGCCACAACGCAGAACGGCTTGCGGACCGCCCGCAAGCCGTTCTGGAGGAAAAGCTGTCTGCAAAAGAAAGGAAGGTACCAAGACTGTAGCAACCTGCGTGCCAACACCGCCAAATCCGGGCGGTGTATTTTTTTATCATTCAAATTCGTATAGTTGTGATAAAGCATAGCCCATGCGCGCCACACGGCGGCAAGTCCCGCCGTTAAAAAAATTGAACTCCGCCAGCACGGCAGCATACAAGCTGTTCGCTCAGACATTTTTTCTGACCACCCCGCTCCGGACTGCCGCATACGGGCACCCGATCCCGGACTTGCTGATAATTCCTTATTTCACAAGACATTGGGCGTTCGCTCACCCAAGCCGGCTACGGTCGCCGGGGCTGGATTCAAAAAATTCTACCCTTCCCACGACCTGTTGAGCCTTCACTCTCACCATTGACATGAACCATCTCAACTCCCATAGTGTAGATAATGGTTGACAGCGCGACCACGTAGGCTGTTCAATCAATCAACGCCCGGAGCCATCCGGGACGGATACACTCTCTGATGGAGGTTTCACCCATGCCCGCCCGTCATTCCAGCATCCCCGTGACGCGGCAGGACATCCAGCCTCGCAAGGACAGCGAGGCGGCCCTGTTCCGCAACCGGCTGAAGAAGATCGGCCGCATCCAGGACACCCGCACCCGCGCCCACCGCATCCTGCTGGCGCTGGGCTACGTCATCGCGCTGACCCCGCGCGGCGTGCCCGCGTTTACCCGTGCAATGGTCCGCAAGGGTGCCCACGTGGTGGTGTGGCTTACCGACGAATCGCGCGAAGGCCTGCCCGCTTCGCTGCGCGCCCCCGCATGGGCGGGTTTCTACGCGCGCGACGACAGCGACGAGATGGTCTACGACGAGGATTATACCACCCTCATCGAATACCTGCGCGAAATGCATCCCGAACAGATGCGCGTCGCCCCCGAGGTCATGTCCGACAACTGATCGGCGTCCGCCCCCGCGCGCACGCCGGTCAAACGCCCGGCATCGGGCATCCGGCCCGGCGCACGGGGACAGCCTGACGGCAGGGTCTCGCCGCCCTCCGTCGGGTTGGCCCGGAAGGAGCCGCACGAAGCCGCCTTTTCCGGTCCCCGTTCAACGCGCAGCACCTTCCCTACTCCCTCCTCGGGCCATGCACCGTTGCCCGCATGGCCAGCCCCACGCAGCCCCCTCGAACCTTCCGGTCCGCGTCACGAAAGCCGTTCCGACCGCCGCTCGACGCATCGCCCTGTTCGCTCGACGCATCGCCCTGTCCGCTCACCTTTCGCACCCCGCCCCCCTCACGGCACGCCAGCCCCAGGAAGCATCGGGCACCGGCCACGCGACGCGCGGTTGACGCCCCTCGCGCGATGCGGGTATCCTCCGGCGTCTTTTTTCCACAAGGAGTACCCCCGCATGCTCGATCTCAAGCTGCTGCAACGCAGCCCCGAAGTGGTGGCCAAGGCCCTGGCCGACCGGGGCTCGTCGCTCGACATGGCCGAATTCACCGCCCTGGACGAACGCCGCCGCGCCCTTCTGGCCGAGGTGGAAGCCCTGAAGGGCGAACGCAACAAGGCCTCGGGCGAAGTGGCCCGCATGAAGCGCGCGGGCGAGGACGCCGCCCCGCTTCTGGAACGCCTGTCCGGGCTGTCCGACCGCATCAAGGACCGGGACCGCGAAACCGAAGAGGTGAAGGCCGCCGTCAACGACTGGCTGCTGGCCGTGCCCAATATTCCCGACGCCTCCGTGCCCTTTGGCCGCAGCGAGGCCGACAACCCCGAGGTGCTGCGCTGGGGCACCCCCCGCGCCTTCACCTTTACCCCCAAGGAACACTGGGAGATCGGCACCGCCCTTGGCGGGCTGGACTTCGAGCGGGCGGGCAAGCTGGCGGGCAGCCGCTTTGCCGTGTACCGCACCTGGGCGGCCCGGATGGAACGTGCTCTCGCCAACTTCTTTCTGGATACGCACATCACCGAGCACGGGTACACGGAAATCATCCCGCCGTTCATGGCCAACCGCAAGACCCTGACCGGCACCGGCAACCTGCCCAAGTTCGAGGAAGACCTGTTCAAGCTCGAGGGGTGGGACTACTTCCTGATTCCCACGGCGGAAGTGCCGCTGACCAACCTGCACGCGGACGAAATGCTGGAAGAGGCGCAACTGCCCATCAGCTACGCGGCCATGACCCCGTGCTTCCGCTCCGAAGCGGGCAGCTACGGCAAGGATACGCGCGGCCTGATCCGCCAGCACCAGTTCACCAAGGTGGAAATGGTGCGCTTCGCCCATCCGGAACGGTCGTTCGACGAACTGGAAAAGATGCGCGGCCACGCCGAGGTGCTGTTGCAGCGCCTGGGCCTGCCCTACCGGGTAATCACGCTGTGCACGGGCGACATGGGTTTCTCGTCGACCAAGACCTACGACATCGAGGTCTGGCTGCCCGGCCAGAACGCCTACCGCGAGATTTCGTCGTGCTCCAACTGCGGCGACTTCCAGGCGCGCCGCGCGGGCATCCGCTTCCGCCCGGCGGGCGGCGGCAAGCCCGAATTCGCGCACACCCTGAACGGTTCGGGCCTGGCCGTCGGTCGCGCCCTGGTGGCGGTCATCGAAAACTACCAGCAGGAAGACGGATCGGTGGTCATCCCCGAAGTGCTCCGCCCCTACATGGGCGGCATGGAGCGGGTGACGGCGGAATAGCCGGGGCGACCGGACGGCCCCCTCCTGCGGGCCTTGCGGAACATGCGTTGCGGCATCCTTGACGCCCGCCGCAACCCAGCGTATAAGACCGTTCCCTTTCGGGTCGTTAACTCAGTCGGTAGAGTATCTGCCTTTTAAGCAGAGAGTCGCAGGTTCGAGCCCCGCACGACCCACCAAACGAAACCGGGCAGTTATGGATGCACCATAGCTGCCCGGATTCGTTTTGCAATTTTTGCGAAGTTCGAGGCCTACCCCCACGGTTCACACGCTGCCGCAGCCTCCGGCTTCGCAGGCACCCAGCGCGGCCCGTAGCGCCTTGACCAACACCGCCTGGGGAAGCGCCTCGTACACCTCTCCCCCGAATGCCAAAGCACGGCAATCGACGGGCTTGCCCAGCAAATCGGCGCAGGAGTTGCAGCAAGTGGTCGTGGCATGCCCGCCGGGCAGGAATCGTTCCAGCGGCACGCCGTCAACGAGGATGCTGTTGGACCCGGCAACATTGAAGGGGGGCAGCCGCACCTCGCGGACTTCCATGCGCACCCCCCGGCCCGTGCAGGCATCCTGCAACGCCGCCACTGCGCCACGCAACGCCTCGCCCGTGTCGCGGCAGCGGTCGCAGGTCAGACCGTCCACGTCAAGGCGCCGCCATTCCACTACGACAACACGCAATACTCTCCCTGTGGCGTCACCACAGCCCGTATCCATCATCCGACCTCCTGCGGTGCACATCCGCATCCTCGCCGTTCGCCACGCGGCAGCCGCCCGTTGCCCCTACTCGTTACGCAGGTACGGCGCAGGCTTTTCCTTCAGGGCGCGCGCCGTGCCCGCCAGTCCGAACACCAGCGCAAAGGCCACGCAGGCGGCCACCGTGCCCGCCACCACGCCGGGGTACACGGCAAAGGGCAGCTTCAGCAGGCCGCGCACGGCGGCCCATGCGGCCAGGGTGCCCGTGCCCGCGCTGAACAGCCCGGTCACCAGCCCCGTGGTCAAAAATTCCGTGACCAGCGCCAGCAATATGTCGCGCCGGGTGGCCCCGCACACCTTGTAGATGACCGCGTCGTAGATGCGCCGCTGACGGTCTGCCAGAATGGCCCCGGCCACCACCAGCAGACCCGTGGCCAGCATCACCCCGGCCATGGCCCGGAACATCACGCCCATGCGCTCCATGAGCACGCGCACCTCGCCCAGTATCTCGCGCATGCTGATGGCCGTGACGTTGGCGTGCGCCGCCGTCACCGTGCGGTACAAGGCGTCCATGCCCGCACCGTCGCCATAGGCCGTCACCACCCATGTGGCCGGGGCGCGGTCCAGCAGGCCGGGCGCGAACAGCACGGCGAACTGCAACTGGAAGGTCATCCAGTCCACCTTGCGCACGTTGGCGATGGTGGCCGTCACCTCGCGTCCCAGGATGTTGAAGGTCAGGCTGTCGCCCACGGTCACGCCGAAACCGCGCGCCAGATCGTCAGACAGGGATATGGTGGGCGGTCCGCTGTAGTCGGGCGGCCACCACCCCCCCGCCGTCATCTCCGTGTCAGGCGGGGGCGTGGCCGCATGGCTGAGGCCCCGGTCGCCGCGCACGGCCCACTGGGCTTCGGGAGCCACGGGTACGTCCTGCACGGGCACCCCCTTGATGCGCACGATGCGCCCGCGCACCATGGGGGCCTTGTCAATGCGCGTGACACCGGGGGCATTGCCCAGCGCCTCGAATTCCGCCACCTGATCGGGCAGCACGTTGATGAAGAAGAACGCCGGGGCGTCGCGCGACAGATCGCGGGCCAGGGATGCACTAAGGTTGCGCTCCACCTGGGCGATGCCCACCAGCGCGGTCAGGCCCAGCCCCAGCGCAAAGACCATGTTCACCGTGGGAGCGCCGGGCCGGTGGATGGACGCCAGCCCCAGTCTCACGCTGGGATTGCCCGCGTGCGGCGCACGGCGCGCACCGGCCCGCAGGCCCCAGGCCACCACGCGGAACACCGCGAAACACCCCGCGCATCCGGCCATGAAACCGAAGGCCAGCCGCGCATCCGGGGTGAACAGCCACACCAGCCCGGCCAGCACGGCGAATCCCGTCCCCACCAGCACCCTGCCCGCCGGAGTCAACCCGTTGCCCCCGCCCGCCACGTAGCCCCGGAACAGGGTGGCCGGGCGCACCGCCCCGGCCAGCAGCAGGGGCCGCAGCGAAAAGGCCAGCAGGATGGCCAGTCCCAGCAGGGCTGCGCGCAGCAGCGGCGCTGCGTGGATGGACGCATCCAGTTGCACGGGAATGAGCTGCCCTGTCAGCCCGGCGGCCAGCGGCGGCACGGCAGCGCCCAGCGCACACCCGGCCACGATGCCCGCCCCGCCGATGAGCAGTATCTGGAACAGGTAGGTCCACAGCACCGTGTTCACGCCGCCTCCCACGCATTTCAGCGTGGCGATGGAGGCCATGCGGCTGGCAAGGTAGCCGCGCACCGCCTCGGCTATGCCAAGCCCGCCCACCAGCAGCGCGGCAATGCCGATGAGCATGAGGTCGGTGTCCACCCGGTCCAGCAGGTTTCGAATGCGCGGCACGGCGCGGTTGTAAGATTCCACGCGCCACCCTGCATCGGGAAAGGCGGTGCGCGCAGCCTCGACGAAGGCCGTCACCGTGGCCTCGTCGGCTGAACGCAGGGATGCGGGCGATGGAGAGGCTGCTGCAGGAGCGCCTCCGGCTGAAGATGCCCCGGTCGGCCCGGCGGGGGCCGTGGGTGATGCTGCGCCGCCCCCCGTGACGGAAGGCGCAGCGTCCGGCGATGCCACGCGCGCC
>NZ_VRYY01000030.1 GCF_015731765.1 Nitratidesulfovibrio oxamicus | reverse complement strand
CGCTGCCCGGCGTCGCCACCGGGCCGGACGCTGCGGACCCGCTTGAGGAAGCGGTGCGGGTGTTTCTGGAACTGGCCGTGCGGCGTCCCTTTGCCGGGGGCAACGTGCGAACCGGCTACCTGCTGGCCGAAGGCGCGGTGCTGCGGGCCGGGTTGCCCGCCATCGGGGTGCCCGGGCCGTTGCGGCAGGAGTTCGACGACCTGCTGCGCCGCTGCCGGAGAAGAAGCGCCGGGAGAGGACCGGCAGCCGCCGGAGCGAGCGGGGCAGAGGTGGAGGCCATGGCCGGATTTTTGCGGCATTGCGGTCGGTGGCCCTAGGCGGGCCGGGCATACTACGGAAACACGACGGAGAACGACATGTGGCATCTGGATATCGACATCGCCGGTGCGTTGCTGATCTTTGCGCTGCGCCTCGGGGACGTGGCGCTGGGCACGGTCCGTGCGGTGCTGGTCATGCGCGGCATCCGCCCGGTGGCGGCGGCGGTGGGGTTCTTCGAGATTCTCATCTGGGTGTTCGCCGTCTCTCAGGTCATGAACCACCTGGACAACCTTGCCAATGTCTTCGCCTACGCCGCGGGGTACAGCTCGGGCATCCTGCTGGGCATGTTCATAGAAGACCGCATGGCCCTGGGCGTGGTGGTGGTCAACATCGTGACGCCCAACGGCGAGGACATGGCCCGCGCCATCCGCGATGCGGGCTTTGGCGCCACCGGGCTGACCGGCGCGGGGGGCAGCAGCGATGTGGACATGATCCGCGTGGTGTCGCCCCGCAGGCGCTCGCGCGAATTGCTGACCCTGTGCCGTGAACAGTGCCCCGGCTGCTTTGCCACCGTGGAGGACGTGCGCAGCGTGCGCGGGGGCTTCAGCGTCTGATGCACGTTGCGAGTGGCGAGATGGGTAATTTCCCTACCTTTCTATAGGGAAATACCCATAAAAACCCCCATAAAACCCTCCCGGAATCTTGACGGCCCGCAAGGGCCCGTGTCACTAGGCAATCTGCCGGAACACACGGCATCCGTACCTCGAGTCGGCTGGCGCACGTCTGGCGGCCATGGGGTTCTCCAACCCGCCTTGGGCAATTGCGCGGCAAGCGGCTGCTGGCCCTGTCCCGTGGGCAGGAAAGCCTTCCCGCGCGATGGCTGGAACGGCTGCTGCGCGACAAGGGGTTGCCCCCGAGCGCGGAGCATTTCCTGTCCGTCGACTACGAGGGGCAACCCTCGCGTGTGCTGCTGCCGGTATTCTTCGGCCAGGCCCTGGCGTGCATCGTCACCGAGCGGTCGTTGCGCACCATGTCCGAGCTTAATCCCCAGATCGAGGCGCAAATGGAGCGCATTGCCGTTTCGGAGCCGCTCATGGATTTCGTGATGTGCCTTGCGCCATCGGTGGACCCTTCGTTGGCGCCGCGCTTCGCGGAACTGGGCCTGGGCCTTTCGGACAACCCGTGGGGCAGGCAGATGCTGCTGTCGTTGCAACTGGACGGCATCGCGCCGTTCCGGCCAGAGGCCATCGAACCCGCACGCCGCCTGGTGGAACCATGAGCATGCCCCCGGAAGCCCAGCCCCCTTTTGCCCCGGCGGCTGCCAGCCAGCCCGTTGACGGAGGGTACACCCCCGGCGCCAGCTCGACCGGCCAGCCCGATTCGCCCGGCCAGCACGAGTCATCCGGCCAGCCCGATTCGCCCGGCCAGCACGAGTCATCCGGCCAGCCCGATTCGCCCGGCCAGCACGAGTCATCCGGCCAGCCCGATTCGCCCGGCCAATTCCCGCCATGCGGCCCGGCCACGGGGGTGACTGGGCGCCCGGAATCGCCAGGACTGTCGGCCCCTTCGGTCTTGTCCGGCGGGACCAGTCCGGCCAGCCCGTCCAGTGCACCCAATCCGTCGCGCCCGTCGCGCCCGTCGCGCCCATCGCGCCCGTCGCGCCGCAGCTTCGGCATCGCCTTCAAGGCGGGCGGGCTGGCCTTTGCTGCGGGGATGATGATCATCGCGGCCATCCTTGGCATGATCATTCCCTACCAGCAGGGGGTGCTGCGCAGGGGCATGGAGTCGCAGGCCGACAAGCTGGCTTCTTCGGTGGCGGAAGTGGCCGCCAGCGCCCTGGCGGCAGAAGATTACGCGGCCCTGGTGGATCACTGCACCGGCGTACTGCAACGGCAGCCGGGGCTGGAATACATCGTGGTCACCCGCGTGGACGGATCGTCACTGGTATTCCGGCGCAACGGCTGGGGGGTCCGGGCGGCTCCGCCCGCCCTGGCCGGTGCTGCCGTCCAGCCGGAACAGCCCAGCGGGTTTCGCCGTGGGCTGCCCCCGGGCCTGGACGCCCCGGCGCACGACTGGAGCACCCAGTGGCTGGGCGGCATGAGCGGGCAGGCAGGCGTTCTGGGCACACCGGGCACCGTCAACTCCCCAGGTTCTCCCAACCCTGCCGATTCGGCCAGCCGCGCCGCGCCCCCTGATGCGCCCCCTGATGCGCCCCCTGATGCGCCCCCTGATGCGCCCCCTGATGCGGTCACCGGCACGCCCCCCGACACGCCAGTCGCCGGGCCGGAAGTTTACCACCACCAGTTGCCCGTGGAACGGGCGGGTATTTCCATCTGCACAGTGGCCGTGGGGCTTGCCCTGGACGGCTACCGGGCGGAGCAGCGCGCCGCGTGGTGGCACATCGGCGCGCTGACGGCCATGGCCATGCTGGTGGCGCTGGGCACGGCGCTGCTGCTGTCGCGCACGGTGACCCGCACCGTGCTGCGCCTGTCCGGCTGGGTGCGTTCCATCGGCCCCGGCAACATGGGCCAGCGCATCCGGATCGATACCGGCGACGAACTGGAGGGGCTGGCCAACGCCTTCAACGGCATGCTCGACCTGCTGGAGGCCTCGCAGCGGGAGCTGAACGAGGCCCACCGCGAACAGGAGCGCCGCGTGCGCGAACGCACCGCCCAGTTGTGCGACGCCAACGCCAAGCTGCACCTGATGGGCGAGGTGTTCACCCACGCGGTGGAGGGTATTTTCATCACCGACAGCGCGGGCACGGTGGTGGCCGTGAACCCGGCCTTCGAAGGCATCACCGGCGTGGACGCGCAGTCCATGGTGGGGCGCTTGTCCCCGGCCCTGGGCATGGTGCCCGTGGGCGGCACGCGCAGCGTATGGGACGAAATGCTGGAGCACGGATCGTGGATCGGCGAGACGCGCGGACCGCACCGCGACGGCTGGCAGATTCCGCAATGGCTGAGCCTGGTGTCCATCCGCGACGAGGCCGGGGTGATCCTGAACTGCGTGGGAGTGTTCTCGGACATTACCGACATCAAGCAAAAGGAAGCGCAGATCACCCATCAGGCCAACCACGACGACCTGACCGGCCTGCCCAACCGCAAGCACATTTTCGAACTGTTGCACGATGCCATCGCCAGGGCCGAGGTGCGCGGCCAGAAGCTGGCCGTGGTGTTCATCGACATGGACGGCTTCAAGTTCATCAACGATTCGTACGACCACGCCACCGGCGACCAGTTGCTGTGCGACGTGGCCCGGCGGCTGCGCGCGGCCCTGCGGCCCTGCGACATCCTGGGGCGGCTGGGCGGCGACGAATTCGTGGCGGCGGTGGGCGGCATCAGCGACAAGGGGCATCTGGACGGCATCATGCGGCGGCTGTTCGACACCTTTGCCGAACCGTTCGAATACGGCGGCATGGGCTTTTCGGTCACGGCCAGCTTCGGCGTGTCGGTGTATCCCGACGACGGCGACTCGGCCAACGCCCTGCTGTCGCGCGCGGACATCGCCATGTACCGCGCGAAGGACATGGGCAAGAACGCCATTGCCGTGTTCTGCGAGGAACAGTGCCTGGAATTCACCCGGCGCTACCGCATGGACCAGGAAATCAAGGCGGCCATTGCCGGGCGCGAATTCCGGCTGGTGTACCAGCCCATTGCCGACGCGCGCACCCTGCGGGTGCGCAAGGTGGAGGCGCTGTTGCGCTGGGAGCGCGACGGCGCGGTGGTGGCCCCGCCTTCCGTGTTCATCCCCGTGGCGGAAAGCTCCAACTCCATCCGCGAGATAACCCGGCTGGTGGTGGAAATGGCCTGCGCCCAGCACGCCGCATGGCGGCTGGAGGGGCTGACCCTGCCGGTGGCGGTGAACATCTCGTCGCGCTGCCTGAACAGCGACGAGACCATCAGCCACATCGCCGCGTGCCTGAACGCCTACGACGTGCCCCCGGACGCGCTGGAGGTGGAGATTACCGAAACGTCGCTGATGCAGAACTACGAGCGCGGCAACGCCATGCTGTGCACCCTGCGCGACCTTGGGGTGCGCGTTTCGCTGGACGACTTCGGCACCGGGTATTCGTCGCTGCAATACCTTGCGCGCATGCCCATCCACGCCCTGAAGATAGACCGCACCTTCGTGCAGGAACTGCTGGACGAGGGCGGCAGCCTGGAAATCGTGGAGACCATCCTGGGGCTGGCCCGCAGCCTGCGGCTGGCCACGGTGGCAGAGGGCGTGGAAACGGCGGCCCAGCTTTCCGCCCTGCGCGGCATGGGTGTGGACTACCTGCAAGGGTACTGCCTTGCCCGGCCCCTGCCCGCCGACGACATCCTGACCCTGTGCCGCAGGGGCATGCGGCTGGTGCCCAGGGACGTGGAGCGGTAAGTCCGCGCAGGGCGCTGGGGGGCAGGCCCGCCCCGCCCGCCCTGACGAGTTCAGACAAGTGCAGATCAGTTCAGGCCCGCCCGGATTCGTTCCCGTCCGGCCAACCGGTTTCAGGCTGGTGCGCGCCGTCCCGACCTTGTTCGTTGCCCGCGTCCGGGGTTTGCATGTCCTGCGGGCCAGTTCCGATTTTCGTGGCCCTTCCTGCGGACGCCGCATTGGCGTTCGCCCTGTTTTGGGCTACAGCCAAGGAGGATGAAGCCGCCAGCGCGGGGCCGCGCCAGCGCCATCCGTTTGCCCTGTTTCACGCCCGGCAGGAGGTTGTCCCCATGTCTTCCGATACGCCCAAGACGCCCCATGCGCCCGATATGTCTGACCCCTCGGATAAGGACGCGCCCGCCGTCCGGCTTGACGATATGCCCGACCCCCTCGACTACGGCGAGGACGGCCCGGACCTGCCCAACACCGGGTGCGGCTGCGGGTGCGGCGCGCCTTCCGCGCTGGAATGCACTGGCGGGCTGGGCCATGGCGTACCGGTGCCCGACGATGCGGAGGCCGCCTTCAGCCACATGACCGAGGACGGCAGCGTGACCATGGTGGACGTGGGCGCGAAAGCCCCCACCCAGCGCACCGCCATCGTGCGGGCCGTGGTGGAGGTGAACGACAACACCCTGGACCTGCTGAAGCGCCGAGCCCTGCCCAAGGGCGACGTGCTGACCACGGCCAAGATCGCGGGCATCATGGCCGCAAAGCGCACGGCGGAACTGATCCCCATGTGCCACCCGCTGGCCATCAGCTACGCCGACGTGCGTTTTGCCGTGCAGGACACGCCCCCGAGCATCGAACTGGAGGCGGAAGTGCGCACCACCGGCCAGACCGGCGTGGAAATGGAAGCCATGGTCGCCGCTCAGGTGGCCGCGCTGACCATCTACGACATGTGCAAGGCCGTGCAGAAGGACATCGTGCTGCGCGACTGCCGTCTGGTGTTCAAGTCCGGCGGCAAGAGCGGCACGTTTCGGGCGGGGTAGGGGGCTTCCGTCAGCGGCGCAGTCCGAGGGGCTATCTCTTCCGGACCTTTTTCAGCATTTCAAAAGCAGAGAGGTCGCATGGGCGACCTCTCTGCTTTCTTGTGCGGTTGCAGCTTGTCAGCCCGCCTGCAGCAGGGGATGGGCTTTTTACGGTGCCGCCCTGCTCGTCCGGCACTATGTTCCGCAGGCTTCTCAGCGCCTGACCTCCTCCAGCCGGGCGGTGATGAATCCGTCCACGGCGTCGGTGTATGCGCCGGGCAGGCCCAGCAGGTGGTTGATCTCTCCGTGGGTCAGGGCTTGCGGCAGTACCGGCGTTGTGCGGCCTGCGCGGGCCGTCTTGGCGGCAAGGGCCTCTGCCGCCGCGCAGGGCTTGTCGGCCCGCTTGGTGGAGCACACCAGCAGCATGGGCACGGCCCCGGTCGTCCACTGTTGCTGGGGCGAGGCCTTAATCCAGTAGGACGGGTTCTTGCCGAAGGCCTCGTCGTAGAAGCCCAGGTGGCGGCGCTGCATGATGGCGGGCACGTCCATGGCTGCGGAATCCAGCACCACGGCGCCCGCCACGGGGCGGTCGAGCAGGGACGGCGCGGACGACACCAGCGCCACCAGATGCGCCCCCGCCGAATGGCCCATCAGGATGATGCGCGTCGGGTCCGCGCCCCAGCCGGGGGCGGCGTCGGCCACGCGGCGCACGGCGGCGGCCACGTCCCCGGCCTGCTCAAGCGCCATGGCATCGGGAAGCATCCGGTAATTGATGCTTGCCAGCACGTAGCCCTTGGGCAGCCAGCGGGCCAGCTTGTTGTCCATCAGGCCGGGGTTGGCCTTGTCGCCCACCTTCCACGCGCCGCCGTGCACCATGACGATGACGGGCGCGTGCTGCGGGTGGGGCGGCAGGTACACGTCCATGACCTGTGCGGGGTGCGGGCCGTACGTTTCGGCCAGTCTGCGGCTGCCGGGCACGATGCTGGCGGGGTCCAACGGATGTTGTGGGGCGTTGCCCCGGCGGGCGGCGGTGCCGTCCTGCCGTCCCGTTTCGGCATTGCCGGGCGCGGACCGCTCGGCGCGGCGTTCGCGCAGCTTGTCGAGGATGGGACCGGCGGTGGCTTCGGGCGTGGGGCAGGCAAGGGCGACGGCCAGCAGGGTGGCCAGCAGCAGGGGCGGGTAGGGAAATCTGGTGCAACGGGCAGGCATGGGGTGCCCTCCGGAAGAAGAGCAATGGTGGTGGGGCGTGGCGCACGGGGGGCGGCTAGCCGTCGTGGCTGTCGCCTTTTGGAAGGCCATTTTTTGTGTCTTCGTAATGAGCAGGAATACAAATAAAAGTTTTAGGGGGAGGGGGCGCGGGGGAGGAGACCCTTTTCCAAAAGGGTCCCTCCCCTGCAAGAATGAAACCTTCCCACAGGCTGCCAACCGGCAAAATGCCCGTTTGGCTACCAGACCATGCGCAGCTTCGCCCCCATGTCCGAAATCTGCCGCTTCAGGTCCGGGATGGTGTACTGCCCGTAGTGCACGATGGAGGCGATCAGCGCGGCGGTGGCGCCGCCTTTCGTGATGGCGTCGTACATGTGCGCCGGGCTGCCCGCGCCGCCGGACGCAATGACCGGAATGGACACCGCGTCGGCGATCATCCGGGTCAGGGCCAACTCGTAGCCGTCCTTGGTGCCGTCCGCGTCGATGGAGTTGACGCACAGTTCGCCAGCCCCCAGCGCCTCGCAGGTCCTGGCCCATTCGATGGCGTCCATGCCCATGAACTTGCGGCCGCCGTGGATGACGATCTCGTAGCCGGAGGGAATGGCCTCGGACTTCTGCACCTGCTTCACGTCCATGCCCACCACGATGGCCTGCGAGCCGAAGGCCGCCGCGCCCTGGCTGATGATGTCCGGGTTCTTCACCGCGCCGGAGTTCACCGACACCTTCTCCGCCCCGGCCACAAGCACGGCCCGCATGTCTTCCACGGTGTTGATGCCACCGCCCACCGAGAAGGGGATGAAGATTTCCGAGGCCACCCGCTCGACCACGTCGAGAAAGATGCCCCGGTCCTCGTGCGAGGCGGTGATGTCGTAGAACACGATTTCGTCCGCGCCCTGCTCGTAGTAGCGGCGGGCGGTTTCCACCGGGTCGCCGATGTCCACGTTGCCCTCGAACTTCACGCCCTTGGTCAGCCTGCCGTTGCGGACGTCAAGGCAGGGGATGATGCGCTTGCTAAGCACGGCTGGCCTCCTTGCAGTAGGCGTGAAAGTTGCGCAGCAAGGCAAGGCCGGGCCGACCGCTCTTTTCCGGGTGGAACTGCACGGCCCACAGGCCGGGGCCGCCGTGGATGGCGCAGAATTCCTCGCCGTAGGTGCACGTGGCGATGACGTAGCTTTCCGGCGGGGCGGGGTAGTAGCTGTGCACGAAGTAGAATTCCGCCTCCGGCTCGATGCCCTTCAGCAGTTCGCACGGGCGCTTCTGCACGATGCTGTTCCAGCCCATGTGCGGCACGCGGATGGGGGTGCCGTCCTCTTCGGTCCAGGCGGCGTTGAACAGGCGGCATTCGCCGGGCACGATGCCGAGGGCCCTGGTGTCGTTTTCCTGGCTGTAGTCCAGCATGATCTGGCAGCCCACGCAGATGCCCAGCAGCGGCTTGCCCGCCTGCACCTGGTCCTTCAGCACCTTGTCGAGCCCGGTGGTGAGCAACTCGTTCATGGCCTGCCCGGCCGCGCCCACCCCCGGAAAGATCACCCCGTGCGCCCCGGCGATGACCGCCGGGTCCGCCGTGATGACGCAGGGAATGCCCAGGTGGTCCAGCGCACGGCGCACGCTGGTCTGGTTGCCTGCCTTGTAGTCGAGGATAGCGAGCATGTTCCTGTCCCTCGTGTTGCTTGGCGGCATGGCCGCCGTCCGCGTGCAGGCCCGTTGGCCCCGTGTGGAGCCGGGTGACGGTGTCCGGATGACAACCCACATGACAAAATTCGGAAATCACCCGCCGGGGCGGCCGGGGTGGCCGTGAAGGCCGCGCGAAGCTGCGCCGGGCGCGCCCGTGGCGTCGGCAGGCGCCGGGT
>NZ_VRYY01000029.1 GCF_015731765.1 Nitratidesulfovibrio oxamicus | reverse complement strand
CGGCAGCAAGCGCGCCGTCCCGTGGGCACGCTGGACGTGCGCGCCGCCAAGGGCGCGCGGCGCATCGCCATGCTCACCGCCTACGACGCCCCCACCGCCGCCCTCGTGGACGGCTGCGACATCGACATCATCCTGGTGGGCGATTCGCTGGGCATGGTCATGCTGGGCCGGGGCGACACCCTGTCCGTGACCGTGGACGAAATGGTGCACCACTGCCGCGCGGTGACCGGAAGCGTCACCCGCGCGCTGGTGGTGGCGGACATGCCCTTCCTGTCCTACGAGACAGGCCCGGCGGAGGCGCTACGCAACGCCGGGCGGCTGTTCCGCGAAGGGGGCGCACGCGCCGTGAAGCTGGAAGGCGCCGGGCCGTACCTGCCGCAGGTGCGCGCCCTGGTGGACGCGGGCATTCCGGTCATGGGGCACATCGGGCTTACCCCGCAGCGGGTGGCGCAACTGGGCGGGTTCAAGGTGCAGGGCAAGACCGCCGACGCGGCCCGACGCCTGCTGGACGACGCCCTGGCCCTGGAGCAGGCGGGCTGCTTTTCCATCGTGCTGGAATGCGTGCCCTCGCCCGTGGCCGCGCGCATCACCGCCGCGCTGACCATCCCCACCATCGGCATCGGCGCCGGGCCGGACTGCGACGGGCAAGTGCTGGTGCTGCACGACATGCTGGGCCTGCAGGACCGCATGGTGCCCCGCTTCGTCAAACGCTACGCCAACCTGGCCGGGCAGGTGACCGCCGCCGTAACCGCCTACAAGCAGGAAGTGGAAAGCGGCGCGTTTCCCGGTCCGGAACACGGCTTTGCCATGCCCGACGAGGAATTGCGCCAACTGGGCAGGGACAAGGACGGACAGGAGCAGAAACCGGGGCAGGAATAGGGGCGGAAGCCGACAAGGGGCCAGTGCCGTCCGCCGCGTGGGCGAAGGCCAGCCCGGCGGACGGCAAGCTTGCGCGGCTGCCTGGCCGCGGGAATACGGCACTGCGGGGGCATGACACCGCGCGCCTGCATGACCGGGCGACCGCGTGACCGGGTGGCCGGGGGGCCGGGTGGCCGATGGGGGGATGCGCCTCGGCGGCTACGGAGCGCCCTGCGGTTCAATCTCCAGCAGGTACAGGCAGCGCGGCTCCACCAGCAGCAGCCTGTCGTCGGAAAGGTGCTCCGGTGCGGTGACGAAGCCGCCCCTTTCGATGACGTGAATGGCGTTGGATTCGCGGCTGGAGTCATGCAGAAACAGCGTGTCGCCCAACGGAATGCCCGCCGCCGTCCAGTGCGAGATCACCGGGTCGCCCTTGAAGGGCAGGTAGCGATGAAAGCGCAACACGGCTGCCCGCCCCGGCCCGCCGCAAAGCCAGCCCGCAAGGGCTTCCCACACCGCGCGGGGCGTGGGCTGCGAAGACGCATCCGGGCCGTGGCCCCGCCTGACGGATGACGACGCATCCGGGTCCACCCTGCCCGTCACGCGCAGGGCCGGGCTGGCCGCGAAGGGGCGCTCCACGCGCAACGGTAGCACGTCGCGACGGGCGCGTTCCAGCACCGCCCGCACCAGCGCGTCATGATCGGTGGCGTTGTACAGCACGGAGCGAAAGGCGTCCGCATCGCGGGAAAGGTCCAGCAGCACGTCGTTGAACAAACGCCTCGCCTGCCCCATGCCCAGCGGATGGACGGAGCGCAGGGCGTTGGCCACCGCGTACACGGCACAGAACACGTCCAGTTGCCCCTGATGGTACGGCTGGAACGATTGGTCCGCTCGACCCGTTCGTGGCGAAGGGGACGACGGCTCCCGCGTGGCGGCGGTGCCGTCCGCAGCCTCGCACGGCGCTTCGGGCGTGTCGTGGGAATTGGGCGCGACCATGCGACTCCCGTGAATATTGACGTTGCGGGCCGCGCATCCGGCGCGGGTGGCCCGACCCTGCTCTTGCCCGCAGCCACCGCCTCCGTCAAGTGATGGCGGGGAATGGGGTGGCCGTGGGGGTACGGGACAGGCACAGGGCAGGCACAGGGCAGGCACGGACCGCGCGCGCCCGCACAGATCATCTGACACTCCGGCCAAACCGGGGGCCTCACGCCATACCGGTACGGGATTTGCTGATTCGCACGCCACGCGGACAAACCTGCCGGGGGTCGGCGCGGCATCAGCCCCGGACCGCTTCGCGCCGCCCATATCGGACGCCGTTTTCGCTGGACATCGTGGCGGGCTGCGTGTATACCCGCCTACACAACAATATTCGGATAACTTGATATGCAGATACTCACCGACCCACGCACGTTGCAACAGACCTGCCTGCGCTGGCGGGCCGACGGCCAGCACACGGTGCTGGTGCCCACCATGGGCTACTACCATTCCGGACACGAAAGCCTGATATCCTACGCCCGCTCGGTGGGCGACAAGGTGGTGGTCAGCCTGTTCGTGAACCCCACCCAGTTCGGCCCCGGCGAAGACCTGGCCGCCTATCCGCGCGACCTTGAACGCGATGCCGCCCTGGCCGAGGCCAACGGCGCGGACATCCTGTTCACCCCGCAGCCCGCGGACATGTTTCCGGCGGGCCATGCCACGTGGATAGAGGTGCCATCCCTGGCGGGCACGTTGTGCGGCGTTTCGCGCCCCACCCATTTCCGGGGGGTGTGCACCGTGGTCATGAAGCTGTTCCAGTTGGCCATGCCTCGCACCGCCGTGTTCGGCCAGAAGGACTGGCAGCAGCTGGCCATCATCCGCCGCATGGCGCGCGACCTGAACGTGCCCGTGGACGTGGTGGGCCGCCCCATCGTGCGCGAGCAGGACGGGCTGGCCATGAGTTCGCGCAACATCTACCTTTCGACCGAGGAGCGCGCCCAGGCCCCCAACATCCACCATGGTCTGGCCCTTGGCCGGGCGCTGGTGCAGGGGGGCGAGCGCGACGCCGCCGCCGTGGCCGAGGGCATGCGCCGCTACTGGCGCGAAAACCTGCCCCTGGCTCAGGAAGACTACATTTCCATCGTGCATCCGGAAACGCTGGAGCCGCTCGCGCGCATCACCGACGCAGCCCTGTGCGCGGTGGCCTTCCGCCTGGGCAAGGCCCGGCTCATCGACAACATGTTGCTGGCGGGCGAATAGGCTCGCCCCGTCCGCCGGGACAGATAACCGCAACCCACGCAAAGAAACGCGCCCGAAGCCCGCAGCGCCCGCACCGCCACACCCGGCGCAGGGGCGCAGGCCACAGCCGGGCCACGCGCGCATCATCAGGAGGACCGCATGATTCCCGGAAAAGGCCGCTACTTCTTCACGTCCGAATCCGTCACCGAAGGCCACCCCGACAAGGTTGCCGACCAGATTTCCGATGCCGTGCTTGACGTGCTGCTGGCGCAGGACCCCATGTCCCGCGTGGCCTGCGAAACGCTGGTGACCACCGGCATGGCCTTCATCGCGGGCGAAATCCGCACCAAGGGCTTTGCCGACCTTCCCGAGGTGGTGCGCTCCACCATCCGCAACATCGGCTACAACAGCTCGGAGATGGGCTTCGACTGGAAGACCTGCGCGGTCATTTCCTCCATCGACAAGCAGTCGGGCGACATCGCCCAGGGCGTGGACCGGGGCAACCCGGAAGACCAGGGCGCGGGCGACCAGGGCATGATGTTCGGCTTTGCCTGCGATGAAACCCCCACCCTGATGCCCGCCCCCATCTACTGGGCACACCAGCTTTCGCAGCGCCTGACCCAGGTGCGCAAGGACGGCATTCTCGACTTCCTGCGCCCCGACGGCAAGACCCAGGTTTCGTTCGAATACGTGGACGGCAAGCCCGTGCACATCAACAACGTGGTGGTCTCGTCGCAGCATGCCGACAACGTGTCCAACGCCACCATCCGTGAAGGCATCATCGAGGAAGTGATCAAGAAGACGCTGCCCGAAGGCCTGATGGCCGACGCCTGCGAAATCTTCATCAACACCACCGGGCGCTTCGTCGTCGGCGGCCCCATGGGCGACTGCGGCCTGACCGGCCGCAAGATCATCCAGGACACCTACGGCGGCGCCGGTCACCACGGCGGCGGCGCGTTCTCGGGCAAGGACGCCTCCAAGGTGGACCGTTCCGGCGCGTACATGGGCCGCTACATCGCCAAGAACGTGGTCAAGGCGGGCCTGGCGCCCAAGTGCGAAGTGCAGATCGCCTACTGCATCGGCGTGGCAGAGCCGGTTTCGGTGCTGGTGTCCTCGCTGGGCAGCAGCGAACTGTCGGACGAAGTGCTGACCCGCGCCGTACGCGAAGTGTTCGACCTGCGCCCGTACCACATCATCAAGCGCCTTGACCTGAACCGCCCCATCTACGGCAAGACCACCTGCTACGGCCACTTCGGGCGCGAACTGCCCGAGTTCACCTGGGAGCAGTGCGACGCCGTGGCCGACCTGCGCACCGCCGCCAAGATATAGCGCGCGACGCCAGCCAGCCGAAAAAGACAGGGCGGGGAGCATGCTCCCCGCCCTTTTTGCGCGTGCTGGTGTTCCGGCCCTGCGCTGCCTCTGCACAGACAATGAAGAGGACACGCCTGCCTGCCACGGCTCAGCCCGCCCCTGCAACTGCCGGGGCTCCCGCCTGCCGCTATCCTGCCGCTATCCTGCAGCTATCCTGCCACTATCCTGCCAGATCGGCCAGGTCCGCCTGCAGGCCCGACACAGAGGCGTCCAGGTCCACGTCAAAGCTGGCCCCGAACTCGCTGCCGTTAACCCAGGCCACCGTGTAGGCCACGTCGTTCAGGTAGGCCAGCCGGAAATTCTCTCCCCGCAGCAGGATACCCCGCACGCCCAGCTCAGGCATGGCGTTGCCATCGGCCAGCAACATGCGCGAGCCGCCGGGGCTGATGTCGATGATCTGGGCAATGCGGTCCGCGCCGCCCATGTGCACCCGGCAAGACTGGTTCAGCCCGTAGGCTTTCAGAAAAATGCGTGCGTGGCGCCTGCGTTCCATGCTGCTTCCCCCCGTTGCCCTGACGTGGCTGCAACCGCGCGGCCTGTCCAAACCGCACGGCCTGTCCAAGCCGCTCGGCCTTCCAGATCCGGCGGTCTGAACCAGTCAGGCTGTCGACCTGTTCCGACCGGACCGCCTGGATGTGCATGCCGGAACACCCGGCGCATACCCCCTGAAACGGGAGCACGCTACCACACCCGCAAAAGGATGGGAACGCCGTTAGCCGATGCGCACGACATGTCCGACAGGAAGCACGGGGCCGGGCAGCGCCCGCCCCCAGCCCACGGGAGGCCTACGCGGCGCTGGCGTCCTGACGAAACCGCTCGATCAGCCCGCGCACCCGGTTGGTAAGGCCGGGCAGGTCGGGCTTGGATATCTGGTCGTCGGCCCCCACGGCGGCGCCCTTGTGGCGCAGGGCATCGGTGATCAGCGAAGAGAACAGCACCACGGGCAGCTTTTGCAGCACCTGGTCTTCCTTGATGCGCCGGGTCAGGTTGTGGCCGTCCATCTCGGGCATCTCGATGTCCGAAACCACCAGGTCCACATAGTCGTAGATGTGCTTGCGCTCTTCTTCGGCGCGCTTGCGCCAGTCGCTCAACACGTCCCACGCCTCGCGCCCGCTGCTGGTGCGGGTAACCCGAAAACCCGCCTTCTCCAGCGTGCTGCCGATCATGTTGCGGATGGCCGAGGAATCATCGGCGATGAGCACGTGCCACGACTCCGACACCGCTGCTTCGGGCACCACTGCGTCCGCCGCGCTGCCCATGTCCAGCCGGGGGTTCATGGAGGCCACGATCTTTTCCATGTCCAGCAGGAACACGATGCGGTCCTCGAAGCGCACCACCCCGATGACCGACTGGCCGCTGTAGGTCTGCATGTGCGAGTCGGGGGCCTCCACCTGGCTCCAGCTCAGGCGGTGGATGCGCGTGACCCCGGACACCAGGAACGCGGTGACCATGCCGCTGAACTCGGAAACGATGACCTTCAGCGAGTCGCTGGCCACCACCTGCTTGCCCAGCCACCCCCCCAGGTCCACCAGGGGCAACACCCGACCACGCAGGTTGAAGGTGCCCAGCGCCGCCGGATGATGCTTGCTGGGCACGCCGGTGACCGTGGGCCGCCGGATGATCTCCAGCACCTTGGCCACGTTCATGCCGTAGTAGCCACGGTACACCCTGCCGCCGGACAAGGTTTCCTCGATGTAGAATTCGATGATTTCCAGTTCGTTGGTGCCCGATTCCAGCAGAATGTTGGTCTGGCTCATGTGCCCCCCTGAAAGGTCGTGACGTACGCCTCAATATGCCACACGGTGCAGCGTGGGCAATTGTTTTTCCGCGTTGGGCGCAACAATATAGCCCTCGCCGCCGCATGCGCGACGGAGAAGGCCCGGTGATCTGAACCGGGATGCCACGCCGCCGCGCACTGACCGCGCAGCAACGAACAGGGGAGAGAGGCATGCGACCGCACGGAGCGGGTGCGGACCGGGGGAGGGGGATGCGCGGACGGGGCCGCCGGACTGCCCGATGCAACCCGATGCCGTCCGGGCAGCCTTGCAGGCCCGGGCGGCCCTGGTGGTGGGGCTCGGAAAGCGGAGTCGGACGCGGAATGCGGCGGTTCAGGCCACCCGCACGCCCACCTTGCGCAGCACCTCTGCACTGGCGTTGAAGGGGTTTTCGGCGCGTACGCACTGCGGCAGCGGGTGCTCCGGCAGGGCGGGCAGTCCTGTCAGGTGGGCATTGTAGGCGTGAATCGCCAGCGGCTCCAGGGTCAGCACGTCCTCGGCGTTGTAGGCCAGCAGGGTTTCCAGGGCGCGGTCATCGCCGCTGCTCCGCCAGTGGCGCCACAACAGCACGGCGGTGTAGCCGTCCACCCCGGCAAGGCCGCCGCGATCGAGTCCAAAGGCCTGTTCCACCCGCTTCAGCCCGCCGGAATAGCCCAGCGGCTTCAGCACCCAGCGCAGGTCCAGATGGGCCATGTCCAGCTTCTGCCGGAAGGTCTGCTCGATGAACGGCGCATCGAAGCCGCGCCCGTTGAAGGTCACCAGCAGTTTGTAGTCGCGGATGTCGTCGGCAAAGGCGTCCAGGTTGTCGCCGTGCCGATAGGTACGCAACTGGAACCCGTCCCACAGGGCGATGGTGGTGATGTGCGATTCCGGCCAGCCAAGGCCCGTGGTTTCGATGTCCACGTAGGCCGCCTGTTGGCGGAACGCGGCAAACAGCCGCCACTGGTCCGCCGCGCCCAGGCGCTGGCCGAACCACGCGGCGTCGCCCGCCGCGAGTCGAGCGTGCGAATCGGCGATGCCGGTGGCAAAGGTGCCTGCCTCGTGCCTGCGGCAGGGAATGTCGCCGCGCGCGGCGGCGTCCTGCCAGGTAAGGCAGCCCCCGCGCCACAGGCGTTCCTCGAAGGCGGCGCCCACGCCGGGCAGATGGCGGAAGGTGGAGGTGATCATGGCTTGCCACCACTGCGAGGCTTGGCGCGTGGTGTGGCCGAAGACGTGGCCGAAGACGCGGGCGCAGGCTTGGCCGGTGCGGCCTTGGCGGTATCTTTCTTGCCTGCCTTGCCCGCTGTTTTGCCCGTGGCCCTGACAGACGCCTTGCCCGCGGCCTTGCGCGAATCCGCGCCCCCCTTCTGCCCCACCCCGCGGCGCGGGCAGACCTCGATCATCTCGCATTCGCCACAGCGCGGGGCGCGCGCGTCGCACACGTGGCGGCCAAACCACACCAGCATGTGGTTCACATCGCCCCAGGCATCGCGCGGAAAAATATCCATCAGGTCGCGCTCTATCTGCACCGGATCCACGGATTCGGTGAAGCCCATGCGAAAGGCGATGCGCTTGACGTGGGTGTCCACGGCAATGCCTTCGTTGATGCCGTAAGCCCCCCACAGCACCACGTTGGCCGTCTTGCGGGCCACGCCCGGCAGTTGCACCAGTTCGGCCATGGTGCGGGGCACCTCGCCGCCGTGCACCTCGGTCACGCGGCGGGCCGCGCCCAGCAGGTTGGTGGCCTTGTTGCGGTAGAAGCCGGTGGAGTGGATGACTTCTTCCAGTTCCTCCTGCGTGGCGCGGGCAAGCTCTGCCGGGCCGGGCCAGCGGCGGAACAGGCCGGGGGTGACCTGGTTCACGCGTACGTCGGTGCACTGGGCGGCCAGCACAGTGGCCACCAGCAGTTCCCAGGCGTTATGGGCCACCAGATGCGTTTCGCGGGTGGGGTAGCGCAGGCGCAGGAGTTCGAGCACCCTGGCCGCGCGGTCGGCGGTCTGCATGAAAGGCTCCGTAAAAAGGATGTGTGCGGCTGCCGGACAACAAGGCGGAAGGTCAAGGAGCCCGTGACGGGCAGGCGGACCGGCATGCTGCCGCACCGACGTGCAGGGGGCAGGCATGCGGGCGGCGCAACGCCCTGTTTCCACGCGGCGGCCAGTATATGCCATGGCGGACCGCGCCCCGCAACCACGCGCAAGCGAAAGACACCGCGCGCCCTGCCGGGACACGCCATGCCTTGCGCATGATTTCCTGCCGCCCCCTGCCGCCCCGTCACCCCCGTCATCCGCCATCCACCCGCACGGATTCGTGCTCGCCCGTCGTCGTTCGCACCCGCAAGGCGCTTCCCGGCAGCGTCCCGCGGCATTCCCGTGCCGTAACGGTGATCATCGCGTTGCCGTGCGGTGGCTTCTCCGCTATGCACATGTGCGGCGCGCCGCGCGCGGATGCCTTCATCCCGCGCACCCGCTGCCCGCCCGCACCGCGCGGCCACCCCGCGCAC
>NZ_VRYY01000028.1 GCF_015731765.1 Nitratidesulfovibrio oxamicus | reverse complement strand
CCGCGATGCCGAGCGCCTGGCCGACTGCGACCGCCGGGCGCGCGTGTGCCCGCTGGGTGCGGCGGCGCTGGCGGGCACCACCTATCCGCTGGATCCGGCGTACGTGGCCGAGCAACTGGGCATGTACGGCACCTTCCGCAACAGCATGGATGCCGTGTCCGATCGCGACTTCGTGCTCGAATCGCTGTTCTGCGGGGCGACCATCATGGCCCACCTGTCGCGGCTGTGCGAGGAAATCATCATCTGGGCCAACCCGGCCTTCGGCTTCGTGCGGCTTCCCGATGCCTACGCCACGGGTTCGTCCATCATGCCGCAGAAGAAGAACCCCGACGTGGCCGAGATCATGCGCGGCAAGACGGGCCGCGTGTACGGCGCGCTGACCGCCATGCTGACCACGGTGAAGGGCCTGCCCATGACCTACAACCGCGACATGCAGGAGGACAAGGAACCGTTCCTCGACTGCGACCGCACCGTGTCGGCGTCGCTGGAGATCATGGCAGGCATGCTGCGCGAACTGGGCTTCAACGAAGGCCGCATGCGCGCGGCCCTGCGCGCGGGCTTCCTGAACGCCACCGAACTTGCCGACTACCTTGTGGGCAAGGGCATTCCCTTCCGCGAGGCGCATCACCTGACCGGGGCCGCCGTGGCCCTGGCGGAAGAACGGTCCATCACGCTGGAAGAACTGTCCCTGGCCGACCTGCAGGGCATCTGCGACCGCATCGGCGACGACGTGTACGCCGTGCTGGATCCGGCAGCGGCGGTGGCCCGGCGCGAAATGCCCGGAGGCACCGGGCCCGCCTCCGTGGCGGCGCAGCTTGCTGAGCTGACGGAGTGGCTGGAAAAGTAGCGCCGGCAGGGTCGACGAAGCGCACCTGAAACATACCCGAAAGCGGGCCGCCTTCCGGCAGGGGGGCGGCCCGACGCAAATGGTCCGCCAGGCCTGCGCCGCGGCGGAGCGCACAAGGAATCCGATGCTACGCAACAAGAAGCTCATTCCCGCACTGCTGCTGGCCGTGCTGTTCAGCTGGGCGCTGTACAACCTGCTTTCCGTCGCCGGCCTGCTGCCCGGCACCGGCCAGGTGATGGAGCAGGGGGATGACGGGTCGGCCCTGTTGCCCGCCGGACTCATGGCCGAAGTGACGGCCCTGAACACGGCGGACGAGACTGCGTCGGACAACGAATGGATGGCCATGGTCACCCAGGCCGCCAGCGGCAGGTACTACAAGGATGCGCGCGACAAGGCGCTGACCCTGGCCGCCTCGCGCGCGCTGGAGGCGGGCAAGTTTGCCGTGGCCATCACCGCCGCCGAAGTGATGTACCACCCCGAACCGCGCGAGGACGTGTTGCAGGCGGTGGTGCGCGAGGCAGCCAAGACCCGCGCCACCATCAAGTATTCCGTGCGTGCGGCCCGCAACCTGTCGAAGCTCGACCAGCGGCGTGCGGCCTACGCCCATATCGTGCAGGCCTGGGCGGATCTGGCCAGTGGCGGACAGTCCGGCCCTTCCGGTGGCACGGTCCCCGGAAACGGCAGCGCGCCCGCCGTGCCCGCCGCGCCCGGTGCCGCAGCATTGACCGTCGGTCCCGCGGAAGCTGGGCAATAGCGCGGCCCTGCTGATGGGGTTGCGGATATAGGATTCATGTAGCAGGGGCGTGATCAGGCGTTTTCAGGCGGAATTGCGACAGATTCTACTTGACCGCCCGAAAAACTCCGACTAATTCTCCAATCATGTCGGTCGATGCTCCGGGTGTGCCGTGCGTCGGGATCGGCATGGGCTTGTGGCAAGAGTTTCGGCGAGTCGATAGGCATCCCACCTACAGAGTTTCTGCCCGATCTTTCGCACGAGCGAACCCCCTCATTTTCCCTGCAAGGAGTTTTCCTGATGTCCAAGTCTCTGTATGTGGGCAACCTGCCTTTCTCCGCCTCTGAAGACGAAATCCGCGACCTGTTCTCCCAGCACGGTCAGGTGCTCAGCGTGAAGCTGATCTCCGACCGCGAAACCGGCCGCCCCCGCGGCTTCGGCTTCGTCGAAATGGAAGCCGCCGACGCCAACAGCGCCGTGGAAGCCCTGAACGGCTACTCCTTCGGTGGCCGCGCCCTGAAGGTCAACGAAGCCCAGCCCCGCGCTCCCCGTCCGCCCCGCTGGTAGTTTCGGTGCGGCAGCACCTGTCGTGAGCGCCCCGTGCGCCACGTGCCGGTGACCACGCGGATACGCAGCAATCACAAGGCCCGCCAGCCGGATGTCCGGTCAGGCGGGCCTTTTTTGCGTGCGGAGCGTTGCGGTGGCAAGGGTTGCCGCGGATGGGAAAAAGTGCGCGGCCCTGTCCCGCATGCAGCGGGGATACGTGGGGCCCCCGTGAGGGGGGGCGTCAGCGGGGTTGCACCGCCTCGGGCCCGAGAATGCGTTGCAGGGTGCCGTCCGCGCGCATCCGCCCGATTTCGGCGTTGATTTCAGCCAGGCGCCCGGCCAGTGGCGAGTTGCGGGAAAAGGCCATGTACAGCGGGTAGCTGCGCACCGGGCGTTTCGCCTTGCCCACGGCGGAACGCAAATCCTGCTGGCTGTTCAGGTACGATTCGGCAACCAGGTCGTTGCTCAGGCACAGGTCCACGCGGCCACTGCGCAACTTGGCGAAGTTGCTTTCGTCCGACGGTGAATATTCCACGACCAGGTCCAGCCGTTTCACCGCGGCCAGGAATGCCGGTGCATACGTGTACCCCTGCACCAGGCCGATGCGGTAGGGGCGCAAGTCTTCGTACTGCTGCCAGGCAAATCCGTCATGGGCGGGGCTGGCGTAATAGAAGGACTGGTGCGCCACGGCCACCGGCACGGAAAACGCCATGGACGCATCGCGTTCGGGTGCGTGGGCCAGCATGCTCACCCCGTCGGCAGCGCCGTCCTCGGTCATGCGCAGTGCGCGGTTCCAGGGCAGCAATCGCTGCCGCACGGGAAGGGACAGCCTGCGGAACAGTTCTTCGGCAAGGGCGGTGGCCGTGCCGCCCACGCTGCCGTCGGCAAGCTCCACGACGTAGGGCGGATACACGGTGTTCACCATCAGGAAGGCGCCGTTGCGGGCGTCGTCGGCGGGTGATGCGGCGCCGCCGCTGGCCAGCGCGGTGGAGGGGGACGGCACGGTCGGCAAGGCCAGCGCGAACAGGACTGCCATGACAGCCAGGGCTGGCCGGATTGGCAGGAATGGCGGGAAGCGCAGGCCCGCCAGCAAGGGGGGCATGAAATGGGCAAGCCCGTACGGCAGGGCGCATCCGGGGCGGGGGCGCCGTGACTGGCGGTGGCAACGTGTTGGGGATGATGACATGACGGACCTGTTGGCGAACTGTGCGGTGTATCCGGGCCGGTCGGACAACCGGGCTGGCAAGGGGCGCGCCATCCTGTGGTATCGGCGGGCCGATGGCGTCACTAGCGGCGTGTCATAGCAGATGCGCCGCAAATGACAATGCCCTCCCGGGGGCGGTTTTTTTCGTGTGCCGCCTCGTTTGGCGTCTGTGCAACATGCCGTGGATATGGGAGGTGTCGTTTCTCTATAATGCCGGTCCGCCGTTGTGCCGGGTGCTCGGGCCGGTCAGGGTTCCGGCGCGCGGGCAATGAAAAAGGCCCCGGAAAAGGGGGCTTGGGCTCGTGGCGGAAGCGTGTAGAACACGCTGGTGGTTGAGCTTTGGCTGGCGATGACGGAGGGGTGTCGGCCTGAGACTGTCAATTGCATGCGAATCCATTCAGAAGGGCCGTAGAAACAGGTCGCGCTGCTGGCCTTCCAGAGGTCGGTCAGGTTCACGAACTTGTCGTCGGTGCAGCGGATGCCGAAGCCGTTGAACACGAGGGCGGGGTGCAGGTGGGCATGGTTCACGAATGTGCCACGCGACCAAGGGGTGGGAGTAGTTTGGACGCTGAACTAATCTGCTATTGCTTTGGCTACACTGCAGCCGACATCAAGGCAGATGTCATCCGAAACGGCAGATCGACGATCCTTGAACGTATTGTCCGCGAGAAGCAGGGTGGGATATGCCGATGTGCCGAGACAAACCCTTCCAGCAGGTGATGCCTTGGAGATGTCCGCCGGGTCGTGGACAGTGTCCTTGGTAAGCCGGAAGCCTTCGTCGGACTGAAGAGCCGGTAATCTGTCCCGAACAATGACGATGGCGACGGCCAATCCCTGCGCCGCCCTTGAATGGGTGACGTGTGTGGAGACGGGCCGTCGTTGCTCGTTGCTCGACGCGCCGCAAGGCGGAAGGCCGGGCGAGGGCCACCCTGCTCACGAGGATGGCCGGAGGGCGGTGACTACGCCGCGACCATCTGCGCGGCGGCTTGCTTGATCGAGAGTGGCGGGGATTCCTCCGCCGGGGACATGGTACCTGCCATGAAGGCCTCCACGACGAACGTCCCCAACCGATCCCGTCTGGAGATGTCCGCCCCCACGACGGTGTCGACTGTGGAGAATCGGGCGCGGTACTGCTCCATATGGTCGGTGATCTCGTCTGGGCGCAGAGGGGGGGCAATAAATTCATTAATGCTGGTGTGGTAATAAAAGACAGGGGCAATGGTGCGTGATACGGGAGTGCAGCTCGTGTTTGATTGGTGCGTTATGGTGAAAACTTATACCAGAGATGTGTATTTATGCGCGTGCAGTTCAGTGTCATCTTTCTTCTTCTTGCGCTCAGCCTTGTGATCGCGCGGGATGCCATTGCCGATGCCGCCCCATATGTTGTTGGGGTGGCGTACATGCATGGTGAAGAGCGCAGGATTCCTGAATTGGAAGCCTTTGTTGGCGAGGCGTATAGGCGAATCGGAATGAATGTTGCGTTCAAATATTCACCACCAATGCGAGATATTTCCCTTGCGAATGACGGTGAAATTGATGCCAGTGCTGTGAGAACAAGGCACGCTGTGGCAAAATATCAAAATCTTCTTGTCGTCCCTGAGCCTTTGTTTAATTCATTGTATGCGATATTTTTTGTGAATGAAAAATTTGATGAATATAATATTGATGATTTTAAATCATTACGCGTTGCCTGCGTGCGTGGCGAAATCATTTCCGCGTCGATACTTGAAAGTTTTGGAATGAATCCATTGTTTGTTCCTGGGTTAGAGCATGGAATAAAAATGCTAAAATCTGGTCGTGCAGATGCAGTGTTTACTGCAGAATCAGTTATGAAAGGTTTTTTTAAGGATGAATCTTCATCTGGTATACGCAAGGGCCGGTTTGGCGTTGTAGTTAAGTCGTACCATGTTGTTAATGCAAGGCACAAGGATTTGATTGTTCCGCTTGCTGCTGCATTTCGAGAAATGATTAGAGACGGCACCGCACGGCAACTGGTAGGGGCGTTCAGCGACTTCATCCCATCGCCTTATGAGCGCGACCATTAAGGGGTTCCCACGCGATTAGCGCAGGCTGGGCGCTCTCGCTTGCAGGGGGGCGTATCGAAGAGGCTGGGCAATGACATGTACGCTTGCCTCTGCCTTTCCCCGCTTGCTCACCGTCATCGTGATAGATCAAGCTCCTCGTGCCGGTTGATTGTGCTGGGTGACCTCCACGAACAAGCGGCGGGAGAGAGCTTCCCTTCATAGTGCACCGTGATGTCCGTCTGATCTGCGCGACCGGTGTGGCCGACGACTTCCTTTGTGGCCGACGACCTCCTTGACCCCTCACTGGCAAGCTTCTGCTCCTTGCCGCATGTGCTCTGTGTGTGCCGGAAAGAGTGGAGGCGCAGGCCGCAATGTTCGTTCTTGCCGCCTCCGAACGGCAGGGGGCCACCATCGGAACTCCCCGAGGTTGCCCGTGAAGTGCTGCGAAGCGATCTGTTCGTGGTCGGTCGCCCCGGCGATCTTCGCGTGCGGCATGCCTCGAGGAAGGCCGCCCCCCGCTCGTCTTCCGGCGCGGCCTCGTAACCCTCGTGCCGCAGCAGGCGGCGGTGGTGCCTTGGTCCCCTTCGTGAAGTTCAGGGTCTCAAGCTCCTCATGGGCGTCGGACAGAAGGAACCCCGCTTGGTCGCGCTCTGCCTCGAGGTCTTCGAGATGCTGGCGGCGGGTCAGGCGGCGCTCGTAGGTGGCTTGCAGAGCCTCGGTAAGCCACTCCTCCATGATCTGCCGCAGATGGCTGTCCGCGAGGGTGGAAAGCGGCGCGCCCGTCACGGTGGCGGTGGTGGGGGCGCTGCGTCTGGCCGATGGCGGCGGGGCGTGATCTTCGTGGTCTGGGAGGGCGGAAGGCTGGGCGTGGGGCGGGACATCGCCACAGGAAGGGCGGGGTGATGCCGGGGCTTTAAAACGAGGCATGGCGCGGAGTCCGTTGTGTATCCCAAATGTGGATGCTGACAAGCGGAACACCGCGCCATCGTTATGTTTTTAAGCCATTTCAGCGGCTTTTGATGGCTGGCGGAAGCGTATAGGAGTCGAACCTACCATGGACATCTCTGCCCACCACCGGTTTTGAAGACCGGGCGCCACACCGGTGACGAAACGCTTCCGCAGGGGTTCGGCGTATCTAGCAGAATCGGTGTGGCACGGCAAGACGGGATGCGTGCCCGTGTCATGGCCGGATGGGGGTGGCGGAGCCGCGGAAACGCGGGGAGCGTGGGCTGCAGGGTCGAACCGGCTTCCGGTGCCCGGCTTCCGATGGCAGCGAACGGCAGGGCTCGAGAGCCGGATTGCGCGCCGGATCGAGGGGGGGAATCGGGATACCTTGCCCGGCGACACGAAAAGACAGGGAAAGTGCGTCCCCGCGCATTGTCAAATAGTTCCCGACGACTTAAAAAGGAGAAATCGTCCGCATGACGGACGTTCACTTCCGCACGGAGGCCAGACTTGAACCAGTTTTCGCGCAATCTGATTCTCTGGGCGATCATCTCGTTGCTGATGGTCGTCCTGTTCAACATGTTCAATCAGCCACAGGGGACGCAGGCGCGTCTTACCTATACGGAATTCCTCCAGAAGGTCGAGCGCGGCGAGGTGCTGCGCGTGACCATCCAGGGCCAGAAGCTGACGGGTGAAAGCTCCGAGGGCAAGGCGTTCCAGACCTATGCCCCGCACGATCCCGAACTGGTTACCCGCCTCATTTCCCAGAAGGTCGAGGTGAAGGCGGAACCGCAGGAAGAAGCCCCCTGGTACATGACCCTGCTGGTTTCCTGGTTCCCCATGCTGCTGCTGATAGGCGTGTGGATATTCTTCATGCGCCAGATGCAGGGCGGGGGAGGCAAGGCCATGTCGTTCGGGCGTTCGCGCGCTCGCATGATCACCCCGGAATCGGCCCGCGTCACCTTCGAGGACGTGGCGGGCGTGGACGAAGCCAAGGAAGAACTGAGCGAAGTGGTGGAGTTCCTGTCCAACCCGCGCAAGTTCACCCGCCTTGGCGGGCGCATTCCCAAGGGCGTACTGCTGGTCGGCCCTCCCGGCACCGGCAAGACCCTGCTGGCCCGTGCCGTGGCGGGCGAGGCGGGCGTGCCGTTCTTTTCCATTTCCGGCTCCGACTTCGTGGAAATGTTCGTGGGCGTGGGCGCATCGCGCGTGCGCGACCTGTTCATGCAGGGCAAGAAAAACGCCCCCTGTCTTATCTTCATCGATGAAATCGACGCCGTTGGCCGTCAGCGCGGCGCAGGTCTGGGCGGCGGGCACGACGAGCGCGAGCAGACCCTGAACCAGTTGCTGGTGGAAATGGACGGCTTCGAATCCAACGAGGGCGTCATCCTCATCGCCGCCACCAACCGTCCCGACGTGCTGGACCCGGCGCTGCTGCGCCCCGGCCGTTTCGACCGCCAGGTGGTGGTGCCCACCCCCGACGTGCGCGGCCGCAAACGCATCCTTGAAGTGCACACCCGCCGCACGCCACTGGCCACCGGCGTGGAACTGGACATCATCGCCAAGGGTACGCCCGGCTTTTCCGGTGCGGACCTGGAAAACCTCGTCAACGAGGCCGCCTTGCAGGCCGCCAAGGTTGGCAAGGACACCGTGGACATGGGCGATTTCGAGTACGCCAAGGACAAGGTGCTGATGGGCAAGGAACGCCGCAGCCTCATCCTGAGCGACGAGGAAAAGCGCATCACCGCCTACCACGAGGCGGGCCACGCCCTGGCCGCCAAGCTGCTGCCCGGCTCCGACCCGGTGCACAAGGTAAGCATCATTCCGCGTGGTCGCGCCCTCGGCATCACCATGCAGTTGCCGGAAGGCGACCGCCACGGCTACTCGCGTTCGTACCTGCTGAGCAACCTGGTGTTGCTGCTGGGTGGCCGCGTGGCCGAAGAGGTGGTGTTCAACGACATCACAACCGGCGCGGGCAACGACATCGAACGCGCCACCAAGATGGCCCGCAAGATGGTCTGCGAATGGGGCATGAGCGAGGCCATTGGCCCCATGAACATCGGCGAGCAGGGCGAAGAGGTGTTCATTGGCCGCGAATGGGCTCATTCCCGCAATTTCAGCGAGGAAACGGCCCGGTTGGTGGACGCCGAAGTCAAGCGCATCATCGAGGAGGCCCGGCAGCGCTGCCGTACCCTGCTCGAAGGGAACATCGACTCGCTGCATGCCATCGCCGGTGCCCTGCTGGAGCGTGAAACCATCAGCGGCGACGACATCGACGTGCTGATGCGCGGTGAACAGCTGCCGCCGGAAAAGCCCAACAACCGTAGCGGCGCCCCCCGCGCGGGGGAGCAGCCCGCGTCCGGTGGAAACGCCGGGGCGCCTTCAACCTCCGGCGCGCAGCCCGGTCCCGTTTCGGCGGGCGCGGC
>NZ_VRYY01000027.1 GCF_015731765.1 Nitratidesulfovibrio oxamicus | reverse complement strand
GCGCACCCGGTCGGCGTCGGGCAGGGGCGGGCACGCGGCCAGGGGACCCGCGTCGTTGTCCGTCCCCCTGGGGCCGGGCTTGCGCAGACAGGCGATGAAGAAGCCCTGCGCGCCCGAGCGTTCCGGGTCAACCCGCAGGGTTCCCTCGCAGCCGGGCAGCTCCGGGTCGGCAAACACGAAGCCCGGCGGCGGATCCAGCGGCACGAGTTCCAGCCCCAGTTCGTCGCGGGCGTACAGCACTTGCGCTTCGTTCTCGTGCACGTTGGTGGTGCAGGTGGAAAACACCACCCGCCCGCCGGGGGCCAGCAGCCGCGCGGCCTCGGCCAGCAGCCGCCGCTGGATGCCGATGAGCGGCTTGACCTTGTCGCCCTGCCACAGCTTGAGCACCGAGGGGTTGCGTTCCACCGTGCCCCAGCCGGAGCACGGCGGATCCAGCTGGATGCGCGTCCACGAGCCGTCGGGCAGGGGCAGCGCTTCGCCGGGGTGCGAGCAGGTAACCGCGTTGACGAGATTCAAGGTGAAAAGGTTCTGGCGCAGGGTGGCGAGCCGGGTGTGATTGGGCTCGTTGCCCACCACCAGCCCGTGCGGGCCCACCAGCTGGGCCAGGAACCCGGTCTTGCTGCCGGGGCTTGCGCACATGTCCAGCACGGCGGCTCCGGCTTCCGGGGCCAGCGCCAGCGGGGGCAGCATGGACGAGCGGTCCTGGATGTAGATCAGCCCGAAGAACGCGGCCAGGCTGCCGCCGAGGGGGCGCGGCTCTTCGGTGAGGCGGCGGCACCACGGGGAAAACGGCTCCGGGTCGAAGCCGTAGCCCTGGGCGCGGAGCAGGTCCTCTACCAGGGGCACCTGCGCGGGCGGGCACACGATGCGGAAGGAACGGGCGGCGGGTGCGGTCATGGCGTCGGGGGAAATGTGATTGATGATGGCTGCGCGTCGGCATGCCGTGACACTTGGCGAAACGGGCCGGACACGCTGGGGCAACAGAAGCGGGGCACTGTGTCGGGCAACGTGCCGTGCCGACACGTGCTTGCCGATGTGCCCGTGACGATACCGGCGGCTCCGCCCCGGCGCGGCGCTGCGTCTTTCACCCCTGCCCCCACCGGGTGCGACCGGGTGCGACCGGGTGCGACCGGATGCGGACGGCACAGCGCCGCTCCTACCTTATGGTTGCTTCGGCCATCAAGAGATATTATGAGAGCGTTCAGCGCCAAGGCAATCCCCCTTCCCCTTCCGGGATGCTCGCGGGGATGCGCCCTTGAACCAAGGAGAACCTGATGCAACTGCTCATGCGCTCGGCGGCGCTCGTGCTTGCCCTGCTGCTTTCCGCCGCCACCGCCATGGCCGCGCCGGCCCCCAAGAGCTTCGCCGTGCTGCCGTTCAAGGTCAACGGCCCCGCCGGCTACAAGTATCTCGAACGGGCCATCCCCGAGATGCTCACTTCGCGTCTGTACTGGAAGGACAACTTCCATCCCGTTTCCAAGGAAGCCTCCGCCAAGGTCACCCCGCCGGAAACCGAAACCCAGGCCAGGGCCGCCCAGGCCTCGCTGGGTGCGGACTATGCCGTGTGGGGCAGCGTGACCGTGGTGGGCGAGGATTGCAGCCTGGACGTGCGCGTGCGCGACCGTGACGGCAAGGAATGGCCCAAGTCGGCCAACGCCAAGGTGGCCGGGCTCATTCCCGCCCTGAAGGGCGTGTCCGACTCCATCAACGCCGAGGTGTTCAAGCGCCCCGGCGAAGGTGGCCCCGCCAATGCCGCGCCCAAGGCGGTCAACCAGATGAACCCCGAGCTGGTGCACAACGAGGCGCAGCCCCAGCAGGTGTATCTGAACCCGCAGTTCCGCTACGCGGGCTCGCCGGAAGGCGACAGCCGCATCCGCAGCCAGGCGCTGAACTATTCGGCCGTCGGCATGGTGGTGGACGATCTTGACGGCGACGGCAAGAACGAAGTCCTCATGCTGGACGACCACGCCGTCTATGCCTACCGCTGGGACAACGGTCGTCTGGTGCCCATGGGCGAATACCGCTCGCCGGGCATGGCCGAATGCCTGAACATCCGCACCCTGGACTGGAACCGCGACGGCCTGAAGGAAATCGTGGTCAGCGCGTACAACAGCGACGGCGAGCCGGAATCGTTCATCCTCAACTGGAAGGGCGGCCAGTTCACCGAAGTGATGCGCCGGGTGCGCTTCTACCTGAACGTGGAAAAGCTGCCCCCGGACTACATCCCCACGCTCATCGGCCAGCGCGGCGACAACCCCCGCCTGTTCAAGCCCGGGGTGTACGAAATGCTGAAGTCCGGCGACCAACTGGTCACGGGCAAGCGTGTGGACCTGCCGGAAGGCACCAACGTGTTCAACTTCACCTACCTGCCCGGCAGCAAGGGTGAAGGCGACAAGTGCGTGATCCTTACCGAAAACGAGCGGCTGCGCGTGCACACCGACCGCGGCGCCCGCCTGTCCGAAACCGACGAGAACTACTCCGGTTCGTCCAAGGGCATTCCCGAGGAACCCTCCATGCCGGGCCTTGGCAAGGACCGCGTGCAGCTGAAGAACATCTACTTCGTGCCGCTGCGCATGTACGCCGTGAACCTGGACCGCGACGACAACTGGGAACTGCTGGTCAACCGGCCCATTTCCACCGCGGCGCAGTTCTTCGAACGTTACCGCTTCTTCCCGCAGGGCGAAATCCACGCCCTGTACTGGGATGGCGTGGGCCTGAACCTGCAATGGAAGACCCGCCGCATCAAGGGTTCCGTGGCCGACTTCACCGTGGGCGACTTCAACAACGACGGCGTGACCGACATCGTGCTGTGCGTGAACACCCACCCCGGCGCCCTGGGCCTGGAAAGCCGCAAGACCATGCTGCTGGCCTATCCTCTCGACCTGTCCAAGGCCGACCCCAACACGGCGCCGGACAAGACCGAGAACGAACAGCAGTAGCCAGGCACCGGGCCAGCCTTCCCCCTGCTGGAAGCGCCCCCTTGCCCCTGTTCGTCCCCAGTTTGCCCGATGACCACGCCCGGCGGGATGCCCAAGCACCCGTCGGGCGTTTTCGTACCGAAGGGCGGCCTGCCCGGCGACTGCGCGTTCTGCTCGGGTCGCCTGCGCAGTGTCTGCACAGTGCCCGCACAGGGCACAGGGGCTGACATGGTCCTGCGGCCTCGCGGTGGCCGATCCCGTTGGCGCGCAAGGGCCATCCCGCCACACAACCCTCAACGCACGGACCCTACGTCATGGCAGAACCGCTCGTGGTCACCGCCGCAGAGGCCGGGCAGAAGCTGGTGCAGTACCTGCAACGGCGCTGCGGCGCGCCGCAGTCGGCCATCCAGCGCTGGGTGCGCACCGGGCAGGTGCGCATCAACGGGGGGCGTTGCAAGCCCTTCGACCGCGTGGCCGAGGGCGACGTGGTGCGGGTGCCGCCTTTTGCCCTGGCGGGCGGAGAGGGGGACCCGGTTGTCGGGAGAAGTGCGCCCGATGCAGGGCAGGAAGCGGTGCGGAATGCGTCGGCGAATGCGGGCGGAGGAAAAGAGCGGGGCTCCGCCCCGCGCCCCGCAAGGGGACCGCGCCCCCTTGACCCCGAATCGGGTGAGGGCGCGGCCTGTGGTCCGGCAGCAGCGGGAAGCGCGGCGGCACCAGGTCCACGGGCATGCGGCGCGCGCCCGGAATTTCAGGCATCATCCCTGCCCGTGGCGGGCCGCGCCGAAGGGCTGCTGGTGCTGCTGAAGCCCGCCGGGCTGGCGGTGCAGCCGGGCACCGGGCACGATGATTGCGTCACCGCCCGGCTTGCGGCGCAGTACGCCGGGGCGGATTTTCTGCCCACGCCCGCGCATCGGCTGGACCGCGATACCTCGGGCCTGCTGCTGGTGGCCACCAGCTATGCCCGGCTGCGGGCGCTGTCCGACGCCTTTGCGGCGCGGGAAGGGCTGGTGAAGGAATACCTGGCCTGGGTGGCGGGGCGCTGGCCCGACGAGGGGGCGCTGACCCTGCATGACCGGCTGGAGAAGCAGGGGGCCCCCGGCCGCCAGAAAGTGCGCCGGGTGGGCGGGGATGCCGCCGCCTCCCGCGTGGTGGTGTCCGGCGTGCATGACGCGGTTCGCGCGGAGTCTGGTACTGACGCGGCCCATGCAGGCGCCGGTGCTGACGCTGGCCGCCACGCCGCCTGCACCGTCACCCCCCTGCGGCGCAGTGATGGGGCGTCCCTGCTGCTGGTGCGCCTGCATACCGGACGCACCCACCAGATACGGGTGCAGCTTGCGGAACGCGGGCACCCCATCATGGGCGACCGCAAGTACGGTGGGCCCGCCTGCGGCCAGGGCATGCTGCTGCACGCCGTGCGCCTGACCCTGCCCGGCGGCGAACGCTTCACGGCCCTGCCGGACTGGGCGGGCCGCTGGCTGGTGGATGAGGGCGACCTGTCCTAGGGGTTGTTTCCGGATGGTCCTTTCGCCCGCGGGCATCCGACCCGAAGGGCGCGAAGCGTTGCCGTTGGGCGAGGCCTCGAGCCCTACGGACATCGTGCGCAACGACCGACCCGAAGGGCGCGAAGCGTTGCCGTTGGGCGAGGCCTCGAGCCCTACGGACATCGTGCGCAACGCGTCCACCCCCTGCCCGCCATGGCTTTGCTGTCTTCAGCCGTAAGGGTCGCAAGTTCGCCCAACGGCTGAGGCATGCTCCCCCATGGCGGGCTTGCTTTCCTTGCCGACGAGCGGAAAATCTCAATCTGGAAGCAGCCCCGGCGCAGGCCGACCGGGCCGCACCTTGTCAACACCTGGAACCGCGATCTGAAGGTGCTGGACGGCAACCGCATCGCGGTGCCCGTGGGCGGCATGCGCAGGCCCTAGACCAGCGTTGCCCGCGACGAAGGGATGCTGGTGACCCCCTGCAGCCGCAAGGTGGCGGGCCGTAACGGGCCGGGCGCGGGCGGCATGCCCCTGCGGAACGCCTGGCGCCGGTCCGCTGCGCCACGAAAAGGCCGCTTCTGGGGCGGGCCAGCAGCAACATCTCGGCGATCGGCTCCAGATAGGCGGTATCGGGCCAGTGTTCAGCCAACGGCGTCCAACGAAGGGGGGCGGCACGCCGCATGGCGCACCGCCCCCAGGGGTGTCGTGCAATGCAGTGCCCCGTCGGCTACTTGGCTGCCTCGATGAGCGCCAGGCACCTCTTGGCCAGCGCCGTGACCTCGGGTTTGGAAATCTGGTCGTCGGCCCCCACCGAATCGCCCTTGTGGCGCAACTTGTCGGTGATCAGCGACGAGAACAGCACCACGGGCAGCTTTTTCAGGGCCGGGTCATCCTTGACCTGCTTGCACAGGTTGTGACCGTCCATGCTGGGCATTTCGATGTCCGAAACCAGCACCTGCACGTAGTCGGTGACGGGGCGCGCCTCCTGCTCGGCCTTGCGCTTCAGCTCCACCAGCCGCTCCCAGGCCTCGCGGCCGTTGTTCACGGCCTCCACCTCGAAGTTGGCCTTCTGCATCAGGTCCTTGAGCATTTCGCGGATCAGGCCCGAGTCGTCGGCGATGAGGGCGCGGTAGCGGGTGTTGGCCGACCAGTCCACGGCTTCGTCCAGGCGCAGCCCGAGTTGCGGGTTGAGGTCGGCCACGATCTTCTCCAGGTCCAGGATGAAGATGATCCGCCCCTCCAGCTTGACCACGCCGGTGATGGAGTTGTTGGACAGCGCAGCCACGTACTTGTTCGGCGGTTCCACTTCCTCCCAGCTGATGCGGTGGATGCGGTTGACGCCGGAGACCATGAACGCGGTGGTCACGTTGTTGAATTCGGTAACGATGACCTTGGGCGGCTCGCTTTCGCTGCGCTGCTTGCCCAGCCACAGGCTGAGGTCCACCAGCGGGATGATGTGCGAGCGCAGGTTGAACGCCCCCAGCACCGAGGGGTGTTGCACCTCGGGCAGGCCCGTGACCTTGGGCATGCGGATGATTTCCAGCACCTTGGCCACGTTGACGCCGTAGTAGCCCCGGTAGTTGGGCGTTGCGGGGTCGGTGGCGCTTTCCTCGAGGTGGAATTCCACGATTTCGAGTTCGTTGGTCCCGGCTTCAAGCAGGATGTTGGTCTGGGACATGGTCCCCTCCGTTGGTGCGTCGCGTCTTTCGATACGTGCGGGGCGTCTGGGTTCCGCAGCGGGCTTTCGCCGCTTGCGCGGTCCGAACAACCGGGCCGGCTGGACTGATCGGGCCGATCGGGCAAGCCGGGGGTGCGGTTTTCCGGTTTCGGCGGGCGTAAACGCCTTGGAACAGGATTACAAGGATTCCAGAAACCGCTGCACGGCGTCAATAAGACTTTTCGGCGTGGAGGCCCCCGCCGTTAGCCCGATGACTGATTTTTTTCGCAACTCGTCCACGGGAAGCTGGTCCACGGTCTCCACGTGCACGGTAAACACCCCCTGCGCGCGGGCCACATCGGCCAGCCGCCGGGTGTTGCCGCTGTCAAAGCCGCCCACCACCACCATGGCCTGCACCCGCCGGGCAATGTCCACGGCCTCCTGCTGGCGCTTGCGGGTGGCGTCGCAGATGGTTTGCAGCACGGGGATGTCCCGGCCCAGGCGCTGCCGCAGCCAGGCCACCACGTCTTCGAAGCCCGCGCGGTCCTGGGTGGTCTGGGCAGCCAGGAAGTAGTCCACGTCGTCGCGCAGCGGCAGGCGCTTCAGTTCGTCCAGCGAGCCGAAGACCATGGCCCCTTCACCGGCGTAGGAGAGCAGGCCGCGCACCTCCGGGTGGTCGGCCTCTCCGAACAGCAGCAGGGTGCTGCCCCGGCCCCGTTCCTCGGCAATGCCCAACTGGGCGCGCTTGACCTTGGGACATGTGGCGTCCACCACCGAAGCGCCGGTGGCTTTCAGGGCTGTTTCCTCGGCCACGGGAATGCCGTGGGCGCGGATGACAACCCGCTGGCCGGGGGCCACCTGCGTGGTGTCGCGCAGGCAGCGCACCCCGCGCTCCTCGTAGTGGGCCATGACCTGCGGGTTGTGGATGATGGGGCCCAGCGTGGCGATGGGCGCGTTGTTTTCGGTCACTTCCCGGTCCAGCTTGCGCAGGGCCAGGCTGACCCCCATGCAGAAGCCCGCCGTGCGGGCGCGAATGATCTTCATGGCCGGGCCTCTCCATCGGGGTTGGTTGTGGTTTGGTCGACGCCGCCGTCTTCCGCGAACGCCTGCGCCGTCAGGTGGGTTTCCAGCAGTTCTTCCAGCAGGTCGCGGTCCAGGCACGAGGCCAGCCGGTTGCGCAGCGCCCGCACGCCGGGAATGTGGCGCACGTAGCGCGGCACGAAGGTGCGCATCTTGAGCAGGGCGGTGCGTTCGCCGGAATGGGCCAGCGCCAGTTCCAGATGGCGGCGGATGAGCGCCTTCAGCCGGTCCGCGTCGGGCGGCGGGGGCTGGCCCCCGGCCAGCAGGGCGCGATATTCGTCGAACACTGCGGGGTTGTTCATGGCCCCGCGCGCGAACATCACCGTGGCCACGCCCGTTTCGCGCACGCAGCGCACCGCGTCCGCCGCCGTGAACAGGTCGCCGCTGGCGATGACCGGAATGGACAGCGCGGCCACAAGTTCGCGCAGGGCGTTCCAGCGCGCCTCGCCGCCAAAGCCCTGCCGCGCGAAGCGGGGGTGCAGGGTGATCCATCCCGCGCCCGCGTCCTGCAGCCGCAGTGCCATTTCGCGCCAGGTTTCCTCGCCCGCCTGCCAGCCCAGCCGCATCTTGAAGCCCACCCTGCCTTCACCGGCCACCTCCACCATGGCGCGGGCCACGGACAGGGCGTTGTCCATGTTGCGCGACATGGCCGAACCGCAGCCGGTCTTGACCACCTTGGGCACCGAACAGCCCATGTTCAGGTCGAACCAGCAAAAGCCCTGTTCCAGCAGCCCCGGCATGACCGTGCGCATGATGTCCGCGTCGGCCCCGAACAGTTGGAGGACAAGTGGCGCGTCTTCAGGCGTGGAGGCCAGCAGGTCGCGGGTGCCCGGGCTGTGGTACAGCAGCCCCTTGGCGCTGACCATTTCGGTGCAGCAGGCCGCCGCGCCGTGCTCGCGGCACAGCAGGCGGAAGGGCAGGTCGGAATACCCGGCCAGGGGGGCCAGCCACGGGGCGTCGGCCCGCAGGGGCGGGGCCAGGGAAAGGTGGGGGGCGGCGGAAGCGGTGTCGGTCATGCGGGGTGACGGGCGGCACGCCAGGTGGCGGGCGGGTTGGGGTGTTCGGTTTGTGATGAACGGGGACGGGAAGGGGCTTTGTACGCCTCCGGCGGGCGGGGGGCAACGCCTCCCGCACCCCCCGGAAATGACGGGCAATTGGTGGCCAGGGCGGGCACATGCCGGAATACGGCGTTCCCCCCTGAAGGGGTTTGCAAGGGGGCGCGGCTCCCTTGCCGGAGGGGGCCGTAGAGGCGGAGCCTTCCCGGAAGGATGTTGCCGGTCCCCTGTGTCAGGTAAGCAGGCCGGGGCCGCCGTGCAAGGTGGCCAGCAGCAGTCCCAGCGGGTCGGACGGCCCGGCGGGCAGGGGACCGGTGGACAGCAGGGCTGTTTCGAGGGACGCGGACGAAGGCGGCGTCCCCTTCGGCTGGTCAGCCAGCTTGGCCAACAGCGGCTCCAGCAGCGCGTCAAGATTGTCCGGATGTTCCGCCATGACCCGGAAGGCCAGACGGGCCGGAGCCTGCGCCGTGGCGGGCCGCAGCAGCCCGTGCAGCAGGAAGCGCCCCGGAGCGTCAAGGGGAGGAGCAAGGGCCGGAGCAAGGGGCGGGGCGTTGCCCGGCGTGTCGGCGGCACGGGCCGGTCCGGTAACGCCGCCCAGCAGGATGCGGGTCAGCCCACCGCCCGTGGCATCCGGTGGCGGCGGCAGTATCGCGCAGTCCAGGGCGCGG
>NZ_VRYY01000026.1 GCF_015731765.1 Nitratidesulfovibrio oxamicus | reverse complement strand
CGTCGCGCGGCGCACGGCCCCGGGATGCGGCGAACCCGTGGCCGTCACCGCCGGTTCCGGCCTGCCGCTGCCCGGCGGCGACCGCCCGTACGTGGCCGTGGCCAGCAGCGACGGCTTTGACGTGGACGAACACCTTGGGCACGCCCGCCAGTTTCTGGTGTACGGGCCGAAGGATGGTCCTGCGTCCGGCCCCTCTGCCGATCGCACGACCGGTCCCGTGGAACTTCTGGGCGTGCGCCCGGCACCGCCCGCCGGTTCCGGCGACGCCCGCTGGGAGGCGCTGGCCGCCGTCCTGTCCGACTGCGCCTACCTGCTGGTGTCCAGCGCGGGCCAGCGGCCCGTGGAATACCTGGCAGGCAAGGGGCTGCGCGTCATCCAGACCGAAGACAACATCGAAGGCCTCGTGGACGTGCTCTACGGGGGTGGCAAGAAAGGCAGGAAACGCGGCAAGGGCCGCACAGTCTAGGTATTGCAAGGGAGAGGAAGGACCATGCCCAAGCCGACGCATCAGATTCTCGTATGCCAGAGCTTCCGTCACAAGGGCGAACCCAAGGGTGTCTGTTTCAAGCAGACCGACGGGTTCCTGCAGTACCTCGAAGAGGAAATCCTCGATCGCGGCCTGGACATCCTGGTCACCGCCACCGGGTGTCTGAAGGCCTGCGAGGAAGGCCCCGTCCTCGTGGTGCAGCCGCAGAACTGGTGGTTCAAGGGCGTGGACAGCCACGATGCCATCGATGCCATCCTCGACGGTATCGAAGGCGGCGAACCCAATGCCGATTACCTGATGTACTAAAGCTTTTCCGGGGGAGGGGGAGCTTTGACGCTCTGCGGTCGCCATCCGTAAGGCTCGCAAGCTCGCCAACGGCTGCCGCAAAGCTCCCCCTCCCCCGGCCCCCCACCCCCGCAAACTTTTTATTTGGGGGTCCGCAAGGAACAGCGGGAAACGCCACAGCCGGACAACACAAGATTTCGCGCAGCTACGACAAAGGGGAAAGACCATGACCACCGCAACCGCACCCAACGTTACCGCCACGGCAGCATGCCGCGACGCGGATCTTCTGGACGAACGGAAGAAGCAGGTGCACCGCGCCGGGCAGGGTCCCATCGACATGGCCTGCAACCGCGAGAGTCTCGCGGGGGCCGTCAGCCAGCGTGCCTGCGTGTTCTGCGGCTCGCGCGTGGTGCTGTACCCCATCGCCGACGCGCTGCACCTGGTGCACGGCCCCATCGGCTGCGCCGCCTACACCTGGGACATCCGGGGGGCGCTTTCGTCCGGGCCGGAACTGCACCGCCTGAGCTTTTCCACCGACCTGCAGGAAAAGGACGTCATCTTCGGCGGCGAAAAGAAGCTGGCCGCCGCACTGGACGAACTGATCGACCTGCATAAGCCCAAGGCCGCCTTCGTCTACTCCACCTGCATCGTGGGCCTGATCGGCGACGACCTGGGCGCCGTGTGCCGCAAGATGTCGGAAAAGAAGGGCATCCCGGTCATCCCCGTGCAGTCGGAGGGCTTCAAGGGCAACAAGCGCGAAGGCTACCTTGCCGCGTGCAAGGCCATGTTCCGGCTGGTGGGCACCGCGCCCACGGACGACGTATCGCCCCTTTCCGTGAACATCCTCGGCGACTTCAACCTGGCGGGCGAAATCTGGATCGTGCGCGGATACCTTGCGCGCATGGGCATTCAGGTGGTGGCCAACATCACCGGCGATGGCCGGGTGGACGACATCCGCCGCTGCCACGGCGCGGCCCTGAACCTGGTGCAGTGCAGCGGGTCCACCATGGATCTCGCCAGGATGATGAAGGAAAAGTACGGCACCCCGCACCTGCGCGTGTCGTATCTGGGCATCGAGGACATGGCCGATTCGCTGTACGCCGTGGCCGAACATTTCGAATCCGTGGACCCCGGCATCGTGGAGCGCACCCGCGATCTCGTGCGCGAGGAACTGGCCGCCCTCATGCCGCGCCTGCGCGACATCCGGCGCGACCTTTCCGGCAAGCGCGCCGCCATCTACGTGGGCGGTTCGTTCAAGGCGTTCTCGCTGATCAAGGCCTTCCGGCACATCGGCATGAACGTGGTGTTGGTCGGTTCGCAGACCGGCACGCAGGAAGAATACCGGGAACTGGAAACCGTGTGCGACCCCGGCACCGTCATCATCGACGACGCCAACCCGCTGGAGCTTTCGCACTACGTGCGTGAACTGGACGTGGATGTGTTCGTGGGCGGGGTGAAGGAACGCCCCATCGCCCACAAGCTGGGCGTGGGCTTCTGCGACCACAACCACGAGCGCAAGATCGCGCTGGCCGGTTTCGAGGGCATGTACAACTTCGCCCGCGAGGTGCACGCCTCGGTCATGAGTCCCGTCTGGCGGTTCGTGCCCCGTCGGTCCCAGCGCGCCGCCGTTCCCACTGGCGCGGATGCATAGGGGGTGTGTCATGACGCTTGATTACGTTGCCAACGACGGCCTGTGCGCCGGTGACGATGCCGTGGCCGGTGACTGCGACTGCGGCGGAAGCTGTGCCGAATTCGGCGCGGGCTGCGCCAATGGTTGCGCTGACGGCTGCGCCAATGGTTGCGCCGATGGTTGCGCCGATGGTTGCGACTGTTCCGAAGCGCCGGAAGCCGGTCCGGAAACTGCCCCCGACGATTGCGGCTCGGCCTCGGCGGCGCTCTTGACGCCGGTTGCCCTGAAGGCAGCGCCTTCCAACACTGGCGGCGGCAAGCCCGGCAAGGCCCCGCGCCCCAAGCGCCCCGACTTCGTTTCCACCACCAACGCCTGCAAGCTGTGCACGCCGCTGGGGGCCATGCTGGCCTTCCGGGGCGTGGAGGGCGCCGTGCCCTTCCTGCACGGTTCGCAGGGCTGCGCCACCTACATGCGGCGCTACGTGATCAGCCACTACCGCGAACCCATGGACATCGCCTCGTCCTCGCTGGGCGAAAAGCAGGCCGTATACGGCGGGGGGCCCAACCTGAAGAAGGGCATCCTCAACGTCATGAAGAAGTACGACCCCGCGCTGGTGGGGGTTGCCACCACCTGCCTCACCGAGACCATCGGTGATGACGTGGGCGGCTACCTGCGTGAATTTCGCAACGAATTCGGTGACCTCGACCTGCCTGAAATCGTCCACGTGCACACGCCAAGCTACAGCGGCACGCACATGGAAGGCTGGAACGCCGCCGTGCGCGCCCTGGTGGACCAACTGGCGATAGACAAGGTGGAACCCCACGGCAAGGTGGCCCTGCTGCCCGGCTTCGTTTCCCCGGCGGACCTGCGCCACCTGCGCGACCTTGTCACCGACTTCGGCAGCGACGTGGTGATCCTGCCCGACCTGTCCGACCCGTTGGATGGCCCGGCGCTGGAAGACTACACCCCGCTGCCCGAAGGCGGCACCCCGCTGGCCGACATCCGCGCCTTGTCCGGTGCGGCGGCGGTCATCGAATGCGGCCGCTCGCTGGCCATGACCCCGACCGGTCCCTCCGGCTCATCCGGCTCCGCTGGCCCGGCCACTGCGGGGCGGGTGCTGCACGAACGCTTCGGCCTGCCGCTGCACGCCGTGGGCCTGCCCATCGGCCTGCGCGAAACCGACGCCCTTGTCGCCGCGCTGGAGGCCGTCACCGGCAAGCCCTTGCCTCGCAGGCACGAACTGGAGCGCGGGCGGTTCGTGGACGCCCTAGTGGACGGCCACAAGTACGTGTCCGGCAAGCGCGCCGTGGTCTACGGCGAGGCGGATCTGGTCATCGGCCTTGTGTCCCTGCTGACGGAGATCGGCGTGCACACCGTGCTGGCCGCCACCGGCACGCGCGGGGCGCATCTGGCAGAATCCATCGCCGCCGTCACCGAAGGCATGCTGCCCGCAATGCCCGCGGTCATCGAGGGCGCGGACTTCGAGGAAATCGCGGACACGGCGGAAGGCCTTTCGCCCGACCTCTTGGTGGGCAACAGCAAGGGCTACCGCTACGCCCGGCAGTGGAACATCCCCCTCGTGCGGGCGGGCTTTCCCATCCACGACCGCTTCGGCGGCCACCGCCTGCTGCACGTGGGCTACGCCGGTGCCCAGGCCCTCATGGACCGCATCGTCAACGCCGTCATCGAGAAGACCCAGAGTGATAGCCCTGTAGGCTACTGTTACCTCTAGGACCCCGAATGGGTCTTTCGCCCGTGGGCGGCGTCAAACGTCGCCTGCCATAGCTTTGCTGTCCTTATCCGCAAGGTTCGCTTCACTCACCTAACGGCTAAGGCTCGGTCGAATAGCGCAAGAGCGCGCTGCGGTCCTCTACCGTAAGACTCGCAGGCTCGCCTAACGGTAGAGGCATACCCCTCATGCCAGGCTCGTTTTCCTGGCCGACGAACGAAATCCCTCATTCGGGAATACGCTTTAAAACGAAGGAGACCGCCATGAAGCCGCTGCGCACCACCCCTCCCGGACATCCGTGCTTTGATCGCAACAGCGCCTCGTCCTGCGGTCGCGTCCATGTTCCCGTGGCGCCCAAGTGCAACATCCAGTGCGGGTACTGCAACCGCAAGTACGACTGCGTCAACGAATCGCGCCCCGGCGTGACCAGTGCGGTGCTTTCGCCGCGCCAGTCCCTGGAGTACGTGGACAAGGTGCTGGCCGCTGACCCGCGCATCACTGTCATCGGCATCGCAGGCCCCGGCGACCCCATGGCCAACCCGGCGGAAACGCTGGAAACGCTGCGCCTGATCCATGAAAGGCATCCCGAACTGCTGTTCTGTCTCTCGTCCAACGGCCTTGGCCTGCCGCCGCATCTCGATCGGCTGAAGGAACTGGGCGTCACCCACGTCACCGTCACCATCAACGCGGTGGACCCGGCCATCGGCGAAAAGCTGTATTCCTGGGTGCGCGACGACAAGGTGGTCTGGCGTGGCCGCGAGGCGGCGGAACTGCTGCTTGCGCGCCAGTTGGAATCGGTACGCGGACTTGTTGAGCGCGGCATGATCGTCAAGGTGAACACCATCCTGGTGCCCGGCGTGAACGACCACCACGTGGAAGAGGTGGCGCGCGTGGTGGGCGAACTGGGGGCCACCATCCAGAACATCATCCCGCTGAAGCCCACGGCGGATACCCCGCTGGCCCACCTGCCGGAACCGGACGCCGCCGCAGTCAACGCGGCGCGCAAGGGCGCGGGCGGGCACATTTCGCAGATGACCCACTGCAAGCGCTGCCGCGCCGATGCCGTGGGCCTGCTGCACGAGGACAAGTCCGCCGAGATGGCCGAAACCCTGCGCGCCTGCGCCGCCGCCAAGACAGAAGAGGCAGAGCGCCCCTACGTGGCCGTGGCCACGCGCGAAGGCATGCTGGTCAACCAGCACCTGGGCGAGGCCGCCCGGTTCCAGATCTGGGGGCAGGGGGCCAGTGGCTTCTATCTGGTGGAGGAACGCCTTGCGCCCAGGCCCGGCTGCGGTCCGGAACGCTGGAAGCAGGTGGCCCATACCCTGCGCGACTGCCGCGCCCTGCTGTGCGCCGCCTTTGGCGCGCACCCGGAAGGCATACTGGTGGCCGCCGGGGTGCGCCCGGTGGAAGCCTCCGGCTTCATCGAGGATGCGCTGGAGGTGGTCTTCGGCAACGGCAACACCGCCGCGCTGCGCGGTCGCAAGGGCGGCGTGGGCAAGGCCTCGTGTGCCGGGGGCGGGTGTCGCGGCACCGGCGAAGGCTGCTGAAGGGAACCTGCCTGCCCGGTTCAACTGCTGCGCCCCGCACTGGCTGTGGCCGTATTGGCAGCGGTGAACGGGCAGCGGCTGGACTGGCAGGCACGTCAGGCACGCGGGTGAGCGCCCCGCGTGCCTCGCCTTTCCGGGCGCGATGCCCCGCGTATCTCCCAAAATGCCACGGATCGGCGGGCCCGGTGCCGTGGCCGGTGAAACCCGGTTTGCGACTATCCCGTAGCGACGCCGCAGGGCTGTTGCGCGTTGCCATTGTCCTGGCGGTTGGCGACGGCGCTCTCTAGTGGCGCTCTTCCTTCCATGGATCGGCGGAGTTGCTGTACCCGCGCGTTTCCCAGAATCCGGGTTCGTCCTTGCTGACGATTTTCAGGCCTTCCACCCACTTGGCGCTTTTGTAGAAGTACCTGTCCGGCACCACGGCCCGCACCGGCGCGCCATTTTCGGCGGGCAGGGGCTTGCCGAAAAGGCGATACGCCAGAATGGCGTCGGGCTTTGCCGCTTCCGTCAGGGGGATGCTTGTGGTGTAGCCCCGTGCCGCCTCGATGACCAGAAAACCCTTGGATATGGCTGGCTGGGCATGTTCCACGAGGGTGGACAGGCGAACCCCGGTCCATGTGGAATCCAGTAATGTCCAGCCCGTGACGCAATGGATGTCACAGGTGGTGTCAACCTGTTCGAATTCAAGAAAATCCTGGAAAGAGAGTGTCACGGGTTTGTTGACCTCGCCGTGGATGCGAAGCTGCCAATTCGTGGTCGTTGCCTTCCCCGGCGTGCCGCCCATGTCCGGAATGTACTCGATGGGAGCCTGTCCGGGGGGGATGCGCGGCCTGCCGTCCTTTCTGAACTTCTTCTCCGTGGCGCTCCAAGCGGGATCGGCAAGCACCATGAACGTGCCGGGCAGGCCGATGCTGACGATGGCGCCAGCCGCCACGCCCAAAAACGTGCGACGGGTGAGCGGGGGGGTATGTCTGGACATGGCATCTCCTTGCGGTGCCGGTTGAGTGTCGAGCGGGGCTGCCTGCCTGCGTTGCCGCGAGGGTGGAGTGTGCCCCGTGGCGTCGCGGGCCTGGGTGGCGCGGTTCATGATACGGAAATCCGGCATGGCGGACCATTTTGCCGGGCAGGGGAATGCGCTGGTGAGAGTGCTGCTTTATGTAAGGTGTGCGCCATTCCGGAGGCAGGTGTCCAGTTTTTTCTCGAAAGGGACGCGGAGTGCGGCGCTGCGGAAGTGCATGCCGGGGCGGGGCTTGCAGTGCGTGGGGCAGGCGAATGCCATGAAGGCAAGCGGCCAGTGCATGCGCGGGAAAATGGCGCACAAGGGGGGAAGGATGAGCGGCAATGCCCTGTTTTTTCGATCAGTACGGAATCATTGCGGATGGTGGCTGCAGGTCGGGAGTCGCCGCAGCCGGGGGGGCAGTGTGATGTTGCTGTCTGATGCTGTTGCGCCATTCATGCATGGCGATGCAGGTTGCGGGCATGAAAAACGGCGGTTCACCCGAAGCGGGAGGGCCGCCGTCCGTTTCGTGCCGGGCTGGAGTGGAATTGGAGCGTGACCGGAGCGGGGCCGGACGGGTCGGGTCTCACTTTTCCAGCGGCAGGCCCGCCGCGTTCCAGGCCAGCGTGCCGCCGTCCATGTGCAGGACCGACGCGAAGCCGAGTTCGCGGAACACTTCCAGCGCCTTGCCGCTGCGGTTGCCGGACCGGCAGTAGACCAGATAGGTGCGGTTGCGGTTCAGCGAGCGAACCCGGTCACGGAATTCCGGCGAGGTGAAGTCGATGTTCCGCGCGCCCTGCAGGTGGCCTTCGGAAAACTCTCCGGGGGTACGCACGTCCAGCACCATGAAGGCGTCGTCGCCCCGGCGTTGTTCCATGATGGCGGCGGCTTCCTGCGGGGGCACGTCGCGCCAGCCGGTAGCCTGCCCGGCGGTCTGTTGACCAGCCCTGACGGTGTCGGGCGCAATCCGCGGCAGCATGGCCTGCACCGAGTACGCCGCCACGCACAGGGCTGCCAGCCACAGCAGCATGGTGCGCAGCGTGGTGCGCTTGCGGGCGTATGGGATGCGGGCGTGTTCCGCGCGCGGGCTGAATTCTTCGTCGGGTTCGGGCCGGTAGGTCATGGCGGTTCCTGTTGTGGCGGTGGATGGGGCCGGAGCGGCTCGGCCACCGGTCCCCCTGCTCCCATAGATAGGCCCGGGCCGTGCGGCTGGCAACCGTGGGGATATGCGGTCCTTGCTCCGCGACCTTGCCCCCCGGCCTGCCGCCGGTCACGCATTGCCAATATCCGGTCAAGCCGTTGCGCGAAGCGCCACCGTCGCGCTATGCTCCACCCCATCGATACACGGGAGCGCCGCCATGAAACATACATTGTCCGTGCTGGTGAAAAACAGGGCCGGGGCCGTGGCCGAGGCCACCGACGTCTTCCGGCGCCGGGGCATCAGCTTTCGTTCCATATCCTGCGCCGAGACCGAGGATTTCGACGTCTCGCGCCTCGTGCTGACCGTTGAGGACCACGAGGCCGAACTGGAATCCATCGCCGATGAACTGCGCGCGCAGGACGTGGTGGCCATGGTCGAGGACCTTTCGCGCCGCGACTTCGTGGACCGCGAACTGGTGCTGGTGAAGGTGGACGTGACCCGCGAGACCACCACCCAGATCATGCAGGTGTGCGAGGTGTTCCGCGCCAGCGTCATCGGCATGGGCCAGGAAACCATGACCGTGGAAATGACCGGCGACACCCAGAAGGTGGACGGCTTCATCCGCATGTTGCGCCCCTTCGGCATCCGCAGTCTGGCGAGGACCGGGGTTGTCGCCATGAAGCGCGGCGACGACGACTAGCAGGGCGGCGATTTTGTCGAATCGCTGCGTCAGCCGCCGCTTCCGCTCCGGGCACGCGCCAAAGAGTGCGCTTCCACCGCGGAAACGCCGTCTTCCTTGCGCTTCGGCAAACTTGCCGCCCCTGCATGAAGAGATTTTCGACAAGTAGCCTTTTCCCCTCGCGGCCTCGTTTTCCCTTTCCCGTTCACGACGTCCATCTCCAGCGGAGCATGCCGGTTTGACCACTGAAGCAAAGATTTGCCAGGGCCCGCACACGGGCGGGCTGGGGCCGAGCAGCCTTGACGAACTGGTTGCGCGCGTGGCCGTCTGCGGCGCGCGCCCGCGCATCGCGCTGGCCGCCTGTGCAGAGGCCCATGCCCTGGGCGCCCTGC
>NZ_VRYY01000025.1 GCF_015731765.1 Nitratidesulfovibrio oxamicus | reverse complement strand
GGGGGCGGCTGCGCCTGCGGGAACAGGTAGCGCCCATGACCGCGCCGCATCCCTTTGAAATTTTCATGCGCGAGGCCATCGCCCTTGCCCGGCGGGGTCGCTGGCGCGCAGCGCCCAACCCCACGGTGGGCGCGGTGCTGGTGCGCGACGGCCAGGTGGTGGCGCACGGCTATCACACGGCCTGCGGCATGCCCCATGCCGAGGTGGAATGCCTGCGCGACGCGGCGGCCAATGGCGTAAACCCGGCAGCCTGCACCCTGGTGGTCACGCTGGAGCCGTGCAACCACCACGGCAAGACGCCCCCCTGTTCGCGGGCGGTGCTGGATGCGGGCATCCGCCACGTGGTGGTGGGCATGGCCGACCCCAACCCCGTGGCCAGGGGCGGTGCGGAATTTTTGCGCCAGCACGGCGTGCATGTTGAAATGGGCGTGTGCGAGCAGGACTGCCGCGACCTGGTGGCCGACTTCGTCACCTGGAAAAAGACGGACCTGCCCTACGTCATCCTGAAGCTGGCCAGCACGCTGGACGGGCGCATCGCCACCCGCACGGGCCATTCGCAGTGGATAAGCTGCCCGGCTTCGCGCCGCCGGGTGCATGCCATCCGCGCGGGCGCGGGCCATGCCGGGGGGGCGGTGCTGGTGGGCGGTGGAACCCTGTTCGCCGATAACCCGCTGCTTACCGCCCGCTGCGGCGATTTTTCGGATGCTTTTCCCGTCGCCCCCCAAGGGGGGTGCCCCAACGTTGACGATGCAGCCGCCCCGCGCCGCCAGCCTTTGGCCGTGGCTGTCACCTCGCGCATGGACGAGGTGGCCGCGCGGGCTGGCGACCTTGTTCTGCTGCAACAGCGGGCGGCGGACGCCATTTTCTGGACCACCGAGGCCGCTGCGGCATCCCCGGCTGCGGACACGGTACGCGCCACCGGCGCACGGGTGTGGGGCCTGCCGAGCCTGAGCGGCACGGAGAGCACAGGCGGCACTGGGCTGGACCTGCGCGTGGGCCTGGCCCGGTTGCGCAGCGAAGCCGGTTGCCTGTACGTGCTGTGCGAGGGCGGCGGCCAGTTGGGGCTGGCCCTGCTGGAAGCCGGGCTGGTGCATGAATTCGAGTTGCACCTGGCCCCCAAGGTGCTGGGCGACAACGCGGCGCGTCCCCTGTTCGACGGGCGCGCGCCCCTGCGCATGGACGATGCGCTGGGCCTGCGCGTGGCCGCCACCGCCACCAGCGACGAAGACCTTGTCATCACACTGCGCCCCAAGGCGTAGTGATACGTTCCAGACAACGGCGGCGCGCCGCCTCGGAGACAGTTCATGTTCACCGGCATCATTCAGGGACAGGGCGGCATCGTGGCCGTGGAAAGCGCGGGCAAGGAAACCCGCCTGCGCATCCGGCCCCTGTTCGTGCTGTCCGACATCGTGGTGGGCGAATCCATCGCGGCCAACGGCGTGTGCCTGACCGTGGAAACCCACGGAGGCAGCCGCGATGCGGCGTGGTACACCTGCTACGCATCCGCGGAAACCATGCGCCTGACCACCCTCGGCGACCTCAAGACCGGCGACAGGGTGAACCTGGAACGCGCGCTGGCCATGGGCGACCGGCTGGGCGGACACATGGTGGCCGGTCACGTGGACTGCGTGGCCACCGTGGCCGAGGTGCGCGAAGAAGGCGAATCGCGCCGCTACCGGCTGAAGTTTCCGCAGGAATTCGGCCCCCAGGTCATCCCCAAGGGCTCCGTGGCCCTTGACGGGGTGAGCCTGACGGTTAATCATTGCGGCCCGGATTTTCTGGAGGTCAACGTCATCCCCGAAACGCAGCGGGTCACCACCATCGCAGGGTGGAAGCCCGGAGTCCGCGTGAACATGGAGACGGACCTCATCGGCAAGTACGTGCAGCGCATGCTTTCGGCATGGCAGGGCGGCGCATCCGCCACCGGCCATGCTGCTTCCGGCTCCGGCGGGGGTGGCGCGCTGACCGTGGAATTCCTGAAGGAACACGGCTTCTAGGCGTTTTCGCAGAACGCCGGGGCCGGGTCTTCACCCATGTCCAGAACGCCGCGCCCGCACGGGGCGGCGCCGCATATCCAGAGGTAGCCATGCCCATTTGCAAGACCGAGGAAGCCATCGAGGAAATCCGCAAGGGTAAGATGATCATCCTCGTGGACGACGAAGACCGCGAGAACGAAGGCGACCTGACCATCGCCGCAGAACACGTCACCCCCGAGATCATCAACTTCATGGCCACGCACGGGCGCGGCCTGATCTGCCTGGCCCTTGAACCGGCGCAGGTGGACAAGCTGCAACTGCCCATGATGACCCGCCGCAACGGCTCGAAGTTCGGCACCAACTTCACGGTGTCCATCGAGGCGCGCAAGGGCGTGACCACGGGCATCTCCGCCGCCGACCGCGCCACCACCATCCTGGCCGCCGTTGCCGACGAGGCCCAGCCCGAAGACCTGGTGACCCCCGGTCACATCTTTCCGCTGCGAGCCCAAAAGGGCGGCGTCATGGTGCGCGCGGGACAGACCGAAGGCAGCGTGGACCTGTCGAAGCTGGCCGGGCTGAAGGGCGCGGCGGTGATCTGCGAGATCATGCGCGACGACGGCGAAATGGCCCGCATGCCCGACCTGATCGAGTTCGCGAAAAAGCACGACATGAAGATCGCCACCATCCGCGATCTCATCCGCTACCGCATGCAGTCGGGCCTGCTGTCCGTGAAGCGCGTGGCAGAAGCGCAGATGCCCACCAAGTACGGCGAATTCCGCGTCATCGCCTACGAGAACGAACTGCACGACGAAACCCACCTGGCCCTCGTCAAGGGCGACATCACCCCCGGCGAGCCGGTACTGGTGCGCGTGCACAGCGAATGCCTGACCGGCGACGTGCTGGGTTCCATGCGCTGCGACTGCGGCGGCCAGCTTGCGGCGGCCATGTGCCAGATCGCAGGCGAAGGCAAGGGCGTGCTGCTGTACATGCGCCAGGAAGGGCGCGGCATCGGCCTTGCCAACAAGATCCGCGCCTATGCCTTGCAGGACCAGGGCTACGACACCGTGGAGGCCAACCACAAGCTGGGCTTCAAGGCGGACCTGCGCGACTACGGCATCGGCGCGCAGATACTGGTGGACCTTGGCGTGCGCAAGATGCGCATGATGACCAACAACCCCAAGAAGATCATCGGCCTTGAAGGCTACGGCATCGATGTGGTGGAACGGGTACCCGTGGAACTGGAATCCTGCTCCTTCAACGAGACGTACCTGCGCACCAAGAAGGAGAAGATGGGCCATCTTCTCGAACTGAAGCACACCGATACGCCGAGCGAAATCTAACCGACACGCAACCGCCCCGCCCGTGCCCGGCACAACCCGGCGCGGGCGGAGGACGGCCCCATATCACGCCCCGGCGCGCCGCCGGAAAAGGAGACCCCCAATGCTGCACGTCAAGACCATCGAGGGCCAGTTCGACGCCAAGGGCCTGAAGTTCGCCATCATCGCCACCCGCTTCAACGACTTCATCGTGGACCGTCTGGTGGGCGGCGCGGTGGACTACCTGGCCCGCCACGGCTGCGAGCGCGAGGACATGACCATCGTTCGCATTCCCGGCGCGTTCGAAATGCCCATCGTGGCCCAGAAGCTGGCCAAGAGCGGCCGCTACCACGGCATCATCGCCCTGGGCGCCGTCATTCGCGGGGCCACCCCCCATTTCGACTTCGTGGCCGGCGAAGCCACCAAGGGCCTGGCCCACATTTCGCTCGATTCCGGCGTGCCCGTGGGCTTCGGCCTGCTGACCACCGACTCCATCGAGCAGGCCATCGAACGCGCGGGCACCAAGGCTGGCAACAAGGGCGTGGAAGCCGCCGCCGCCGTGCTGGAAACCGTGCGCGTGATGGAGCAGCTGTAACCCCATGGCCAACCAGGGCAAAAAACCCACCCGGCGCAGCGAGCGCGCGCTGGCCTTCCAGGTGCTGTACGGGCTCAGCTTTACCCCGGCCACCAGCGAAGGCGCGTTGCGCGCGGCGTATGCCGCATCGCCCGATGTGGCCGACCGCACCGCCGAGGACGAAAAGGCCGAACGGCACAACCCCGCCACCGCCCCGCAGGGCTACGCATGGGAAGTCATCCACGGCGTGTGGAAGACCCAGGCCGAACTGGACGAGGCCGTGTCCGGCTTTTCGCAGAACTGGCGCGTGGAGCGCATGGGCCGCGTGGAACTGACGCTGCTGCGCATCGCCGTGTACGAAATGCTGTTCCGCGATGACGTGCCCGCCAAGGTGGCCATGAACGAGGCCATCGAACTTTCCAAGCAGTTCGGCGACGACAACTCGCGCGGTTTCATCAACGGCATTCTCGACGCGGTGGCCCGCGCGGTGGAATCGGGCCGACTAACTCCCAAGGGGCAGTAGGCCCCGGTGCTGGCGGAAAGTTCTGCGGCGCTTAACCGCCCGGAATCACCCCGCGAATGCGCAATTGGCACTTGAAGGCGCGCGTCCGAAAGGCTACGGTCTGACGGGCTCGCGCCCTCGGTCTTCCCGGCAGGCGCGCACATGCCTGTTCAGGACCGGACCAGACACCAGACCCGACACCCGCCGCCACAGGCGACCGGAACAGGCACCGGTCGGCAGTGGCACGGCAGGCGGTCAGGGGCCAGCCCGCAAGGGCCAGCCCACAAGGACCAGCCCACAAGGACCATCGCGGCATGAAACCCGAACGCGGCATGAAATACGATCACCAGTCCATCGAAATCAAATGGCAGCGCACCTGGGAAGAAAGCGGCGCCTTCCACTGCGACCACCACTCCGACAAGCCCAAGTACTACGTGCTCGAGATGTTCCCCTACCCTTCGGGCAACATCCACATGGGGCACGTGCGCAACTACTCCATCGGCGACGTGGTGGCGCGCTTCAAGCGCATGCAAGGCTTCAACGTGCTGCACCCCATGGGCTGGGACGCCTTCGGGCTGCCTGCGGAAAACGCCGCCATCAAGCACGGCACCCATCCCGCCAAGTGGACCTTTTCCAACATCGACAACATGCGCACCCAGTTGCGCCGCCTTGGCTACTCGTATGACTGGCGGCGCGAGCTGGCCACCTGCACGCCCGAATACTACCGCTGGGAGCAGCAGTTCTTCCTGCGGTTCTTCGAAAAGGGCCTGGTGTACCGCAAGCAGGCCCCGCAGAACTGGTGCCCCAAGTGCCACACCGTGCTCGCCAACGAGCAGGTCATCGAAGGGCTGTGCTGGCGCTGCGATTCCGCCGTGGAGCAGAAGAACCTGACCCAGTGGTTCCTGCGCATCACCGACTACGCGGAAGAACTGCTGGCCGACCTCGACAAGCTGGAGGCGGGCTGGCCCGAGCGCGTGGTGAGCATGCAGCGCAACTGGATCGGCAAGTCCATCGGCGCGGAGATCGTGTTCCCGCTGGAGAGTACCGACAGTTCCATCACCGTGTTCACCACCCGGCAGGACACCGTGTTCGGCGCCACCTTCATGAGCCTTGCCCCCGAACATCCGCTGGTGGAACAGCTCATTGACGGAAAGCCCGAGGCCCCGGCGGTGCGCGCCTTCGTGGAGCGCATCCGCAACATGGACCGCATCGTGCGCCAGTCGGACGACCTGGAGAAGGAAGGCGTGTTCACCGGCGCCTACTGCGTGAACCCCTTCACCGGGCGCCGCATGCCCATCTGGGTGGCCAACTTCGTGCTGGCCGAATACGGCACCGGCGCGGTCATGGCCGTGCCCGCGCACGACCAGCGCGACTTCGAATTCGCCCGCAAGTACGACCTGCCCATGCAGGTTGTCATCCAGCCGGAAGGCGACGCGCTGGACACCGCCGCCATGCAGGCCGCCTGGACCGAGGCGGGCCTGCTGGTCAATTCCGGCGAATTCGACGGCCTGCCCAACGAGGCCGCCAAGCAGAAGATCGCCGATTCGCTGGAAACCTCCGGCAAGGGTCGCCGCACCGTCAACTACCGCCTGCGCGACTGGAACATCTCGCGCCAGCGGTACTGGGGCGCGCCCATTCCCGTGGTGTACTGCGATGCCTGCGGCGTGGTTGCCGAAAAGGACGAGAACCTGCCCGTGCTGCTGCCCCTGGAAGTGCGCACCCACGAGGATGGCCGCTCGCCACTGCCCGACACCCCCGAATTCGCGGAATGCACCTGCCCCAAGTGCGGCGGCAAGGCCCGCCGCGAAACCGACACCATGGACACCTTCGTGGAGTCCTCGTGGTATTTCGCGCGCTACACCAGCGCCAGCAAGGACGACGGCGCGTTCGACCCCGCCGCACTGAAGTACTGGATGCCCGTGGACCAGTACATCGGCGGCGTGGAGCACGCCATCCTGCACCTGCTCTACTCTCGCTTCTTCGTGAAGGCACTGCGCGACTGCGGCTACATGGACCTGGACGAACCCTTCGCCAACCTGCTCACCCAGGGCATGGTGCTGAAGGAAGGGGCCAAGATGTCCAAGTCCAAGGGCAACGTGGTGGACCCCACCGAAATGATCGCCCGCTACGGGGCGGACACGGTGCGTCTGTTCTGCCTGTTCGCCGCGCCGCCGGAACGCGACTTCGACTGGAGCGATTCCGGCATCGAAGGCTCCTACCGCTTCATCGGGCGCATCTGGCGCCTGGCCGAGGAACTTTCCGGCGTGCTCCTGCCGGTGAAGGCCTGTTCGGCCACGGCGGCGGACGCGGCAACGCCCCAGGGCAAGGACCTGCGCAACAAGGAACATGCCACGGTGCGCAAGGCCGGGGCGGACATCAGCGACAGGTTCCAGTTCAACACGGCCATCGCGGCGGTGATGGAACTGGTCAACGCCCTGTACCTGGCCAAGGACGAACTGTCCGGCGACGAGGGCGGGCGGAAGGTGCTGTCCAGCGCCGTGGCCACCGTGCTCACGCTGCTTTCGCCCATCACCCCGCACATCGCCGAGGAACTGTGGGCCAGCGTAGGCAACGCCGGTCGCATCACCGACGAGCCGTGGCCGCAGTGGAGCGAGGAAGCCCTGGCCCGTGACGAGGAAACCATCGTGGTCCAGATCAACGGCAAGCTGCGCGGCCGCGTCAGCGTGCCCGCAGGGGCGGACGCCAAGGCCATAGAGGCCGCCGCCCTGTCGGAACCCAACGTGGCCCGCCATCTGGAGGATGTCACCGTGCGCAAGGTCGTCGTCATTCCCGGCAAGCTCGTCAACGTGGTGGTCGGCTAGCCATGGCCGCCGCGTCCTTCAGGAACCTTGGCCCCCGTGCGGGCGGCAACGGCGGATTCCTGTCCCGCATGACGCGGCGCATGCCGCGCATCCTCCCGGTCTTGGCCCTGCTGGCCGCCCTGTTCGCCCTGTTCGCCCTGTCCGCTCTGACCGGCTGCGCGGGCTACAACCTGACCAGCGAGGAAACCGGCATCTTCGGCGACGGCAGCAAGACCCTCAAGATCAAGAGCGTGGACAACCCCACCATGTACTCCTGGCTGCCGTACATCCTGCGTTCCTCCCTGCGCGACGAGATAGCCGCGCGCAGCCTGGCGGTATGGAAGGACGACGGGCGCGCGGACTACGAGGTCAAGCTGCGGGTGCACTACTTCCGCCTACGCGGCGACGTGCGCGACTCCGACGACAGGACGCAGTTGTACACCGCCTCCATGGCCGCAGCGGTCACCGTGTACGATGGCGCCACCAACGCCGTGGTCTGGGAGTCCGGAGTCGTCGGCTACTCCGACTCGTACGACACCTACAACGAACGCGACGCCGCCGAAAAGGTGGGCATCGAACTGGTGCGACGGCTGGTGGACAAGATGCGCCAGCGCTTCTAGACCGCAGGCCAAGGCCCGGATATAAACGACCCGAGGGGAGGCGTTCCCTTCGGGCCTTCTTGTTGCCGCCCCGCAACCCCACGGTGACTGCATGACCCGACCCGGCTTCACCATCTGCATCTGCCCCGACGCCCGCCTGACCCGCGACCGCATCGACGCGCTGCTGGCCGCGCACCCGCCAGCGGCGGGTGACGATTCCGCTGCGGCCTCCATGTCCGGCGAGCTTGGGGGCATGGCCGCGCCCGCGGCATGGGACCGCCAGGCCTTCTGGGGCGACGAGCTCCTGCCCCCCGCCTTCTGGGAACACCTGACGCTCCAGGGGCTGTTCGCCACGCCGCGCGCCCTGGTGGTGCGCAACGCCCAGAACCTGCCCGCGGAAACGTGGAAGCGCATCTCCGCCGCGTTGGCCAAGCCCAATCCGCTGGCATGGCCGTTCCTGTGCCTGGAGGTACCCTTCGACAAGGGCCAGCCCAAGCTGCCCGCCCACATCGCCAGGCTGCGCTGCCTGGACTTTGCGGACAAGCAAAAGTGGATATGGCGCTCGCCCGGCCTGGACGAGCGCGGCGTGGCCACCTTCGTGCGCCAGCATGCCGCCTCGCGCGCCATCCGCTTTGCCCCCGGCGCGCTGGAGGCGATCTGCGCCGCCCTTCCACCCGACGCCACCGCCATCGCCACCGAACTGGAAAAGCTCTCGCTGGCCGCTGGCGACGGAGAGGTTACCCCGGCCATGGCCGCGCTGGTGGACCACGCGGCGGACATCGACATCTTTGCCTTCATGCGGGCGCTGCAGGCGGGCAACGCCCCCATGACCGTGTGGCGTCAGGTGCTGCGCGACCGTCTGGGCGGCGATTCCATGCTCTTCCCCTTCCTGGGCATGCTGCTGCGCGAAACGCGCATCCTGTGGCAGTTGCTGGCGGGAGAGCCGGTGCGCCTGCCCCCCTCGGTCCTGCCGCCCAAGCAGCAACTGGCCCGCCAGTTGGGCCATGCCGGACTTGCCCGGATATGGGATATGGCGCTGGAGGCGGAACTGGGCATCAAGAGCGGCGAACGCTCGCCCGAACAGGCCATGGAAATGCTGGTGGCCGGGCTGTTCACCCTGTTCGCCCGCAGCCGCCGCGCTGCGACCGGCACCGGCCAGGCCGGACCCGGGCAGGCGGGCGGGGGACACCCC
>NZ_VRYY01000024.1 GCF_015731765.1 Nitratidesulfovibrio oxamicus | reverse complement strand
GGACAGCCCGCGCCAGCCATGCGGCTTCATGCGCGGCAGGGCACGCCGCGCTGTCGCGGCGGCGGACAGCGCCCTCCCCCCTTGCGGTGGCCACCGCCGCCTGCTAGTGTTCGCATACTCGATACGCACCCTGCCATGGCCAGATCGCCGTGGCGAGCTTGCCATGCCGCCTCGGATGGCTGGTCACACCCGTCCCGCACCTGCCTTCGCATCCGACCCGCCTGGCCCGCCGCACGGCCAAACCCGGCCCTGCGTACATCCACGCCGTTCTTTCGGAACATGCCATGCCCACTGCGCCCACCATTCTGGTCATCGACGACGACCCGCAGGTTCGCGGCTCCCTGGCCGACTTTCTGTCGGACAGCGGCTACGAGGTCATGCAGGCCGAAGATGGCCGAGCCGGGCTGGATGCCTGGCAGAAGCACCAGCCGGACCTTGTGCTGGTGGACCTGCGCATGCCGGTGCTGGACGGTCTTTCGGTAATCCGCGCCATCACCGCTTCGGGCACGGGTACGCCGGTGATCGTGGTTTCCGGCACCGGAGTGCTGCGCGACGCCGTGGCCGCCCTGCGCGAAGGCGCGTGGGACTACCTGACCAAGCCCCTGGAAGACATGGGCGCCCTGGAACACACCGTGGAACGATGCCTGGAACGGGCGCGGCTGCTGGCGGAAAACGAGGCCTACCGGGCGGGGCTGGAGGTGCGCATCGCCGAGCGCACCCTCGAACTGCGCACCGCCTGCGACCAGCTCAGCGGCATGATGGAAGCCACGGTGGATTCGCTGTCGCGGGTCACCAACCTCAAGGACGCCTACACCGGCACCCACCAGGCCCGCGTCACCGTGCTGGCCACCGCCATGGCCCGCAAGCTGGGCATGCCCAACGACGAGGTTGAGGCCGTGCGGGTGGCGGGCATGCTGCACGACATCGGCAAGCTGTGCATCCCCGCCCAGTACCTGCTGAAGCCCACCGTGCTCGATAGTCACGAAATGGCCTTCTTGCGCCAGCACCCCCAGTTCGGGCACGACATCCTCGAAAGCATTCCCTTCCCCCATCCCGTGGCGCGCATGGTGTTGCAGCACCACGAGCGGCTGGACGGCTCCGGCTACCCGCACGGCGTGGCAGGCGATGCCCTGCTGCAGGGGGCGCGCATCCTGGGCGTGGCCGACGTGGCTGAAGCCATGTGCTCGCACCGCCCCTACCGCCCCGCCCACTGCCTGGAAAAGGCCATGGACGAACTTTCGACGGGCAGGGGCACCCTGTACGCCGCCGACGTGGTGGACGTCTGCCTGGGTATGTTGCGCGGCAACCACGCCGACATGCCGGATGTTGCCGAAGTGCTGCGCCAGCTGCGCAACGGCGACGCCGTGTGCTCGTGAGCACGCGGCCCCTCCCCGCCCGATGCCCGTACCGTGGTCGCAAAGCGCCTGCGCCCAGCCACGCCGCCCCCGTCACCCCGTCACCCCGTCGCCCCGTCACCCCGTCGCCCCGTCACCCCGGTACGCATGGTCAACGCAAGACCGGGACCGCCCGCGCAGGGACGATCCCGATCTTCATGTCCGGCCTGACGCCGCAGTGGCGGCCTGTCGCTTTATGCGCGTTCAGGCGTTGTCGCGCTGCATCTGTTCGATAATGGCCTTCAGCCTCTGGGCCTGCGCCGCAAGTTCGCTCACGGCCAGGGCCGACTGGCGCATGGCGTCGCTGGTCTCGGTGGAGATGCGGTTCACCTCCTCCACCGCCCGGTTGATCTCTTCGGACGCGGCGGATTGCTCTTCGCTGGCGGTGGCGATGGAGCGCACCTGATCGGACACGGAATCGGCCAGGGCCACGATGGCGCCCAGCGACTGCCCCGCCTCTCGCGCCCTGCCCGTGACGCTTTCCACCTCGCGCACCGTCTCGCCCACCTGGGCGATGCTCACCTTGGCCCCCTGCTGGATGCCGCCGATGGCCTCGCCCACTTCCCTCGTGGCGGTCATGGTCTTTTCCGCCAGCTTGCGCACCTCGTCGGCCACCACGGCAAAGCCGCGCCCGGCATCCCCCGCGCGCGCAGCTTCGATGGCGGCGTTCAGCGCCAGCAGGTTGGTCTGGTCGGCGATGTCGGAAATCACGCCCAGGATGGCCCCGATGCGCTCGGTGCTCTTGCCCAGGGCGTCCATGTCGCTGTTCAGGGTCTCGGAATGACGCTGCACAACGCCGATGCCGTCGATCATCGCCTCCACGATGCCCGACCCGGCCGTTGCCTTGGCCTTGGCGTCGCCCGCCGTGTCCGCCGCAAGGCCCGCGCTGCGGGCCACCTCGAGCACGGTGGCGTTCATCTCTTCCATGGCCACGGCGGTCTCGCCGGTGCGGCGGCTTTGCAGTTCGGCCCCGCGAAAGGACTGTTCGATCTGCGCCGAAAGTTCTTCCGACGCTGCGGAAACGATGTCCACAATGCCTTCCAACTCGCGCGCGGCGTGCAGCATGCCTTCGCGCCGGGCCTGCTCGCCGCGAGTGCGGGCCTCTTCGGCCTCTGCCATGGCATGCTGGGCCTTCTTCGTCTCTTCCGCCGCAAGGCGGCTCTGCTCCTGCGCCTCGCCGATCTTGTCCTTGAGCGTGCCCACCATGGAGCGCAAGGCGTCGGCCAGTTGGCCCACCTCGTCGCCCGTGCTCACGGTAAGCTCGGAATCCAGTTCGCCCCCGGCCACGGACGTGGCAAAGGCGGTGGTGCGCGCTATGGGCCGCGACAGGGCGCGGGCCAGCAGCCAGGCCACCGCTATCATCACCGGCAGCACGCCCGCCATCACGGCCAGCGAGGAATCGGTCACCCGATCCTGGGCGGCGATGATGCTGGCCACCGGCATGCCTATGAACCACATGCCGATGGTCTTGCCCTCCATGTCCAGGATGGGCCAGTAGGCCGTCTCGTATTCGCTGCCCAGAATCTGGTTGCGCGCCAGGAATGTCTTGCCCGCGCTGAACACCGTCTCCATCACCCTGGGGTTGTCCATACGCGTGCCGATGGCCCGTTTGCCGTCACGCACGATGGTGGTCATGACGCGCGTGTCGCCCTTGAACACGGTGACCTCCAGGCCGGTGAACGACTTGATGTCGTCCACGAAGCCCTCGCGCACCAGCGAGGTGCCGATGGCCACCGTGCCCACCACCTTGCCGTCGCTGCGGATGGGCGCGCCCGCGCGCAGTGTGAACGGCACCACCGTGCCGGAGATGACACCCACCGAGGCTTCGCCGCGCAGGGCCCTGCGCACGGTGTCCTGGTCGAGAACCGAATCGCCCGTCTTGTCCGAATGGCCCCGTGCCAGCACGTTGCCCTTGGCGTCGGTGACGGTCATGAAGTCCGACCCCACGTCACGCATCAGCCGTTTGGCCAGTTCGGACGTGCGCGCGCCGTCGCCCGCGGTCACGGCGGCCACGAAATCCGCATGCTGCGCCACCAGGGCCGCTTCCTCCAGGAATTTCGCCGAACGGTCACCGATGTTGCGCACCACCACGTCGCGCAGCCGGGTTACCGCCTGAGCCGATTCATCGGCGAATCCGCGTTTCATGAAGTGGTGGGCCGTGCCGAAAATGGCCGCTGCCGTCAGCAGCACGATACAGATGACCATGAGGAGCAGTTTGCGAAGAATCGTCAGCTTCATGCACGCCTCGCACGGTAACAAGGTGAGTGTGTACTTCACATATCGGACAACCACTCACGAACATTAGGGAACACGTGATCACCCAATGCACTTTCAAACAGCGGCATGCGCCTGCCCGGCGACCTGCCTTTTAGCCCATGTAACAGAAATGACGGATTGTTGTCTCGTTTCGGCAACTGGAAGTCGCGCGCAAATCGTCGCACCGCGCGGTGCAGGCGAAACCCCGCGCGGAAAGACCGCATGCGCAGACAGCGAAAAGGGCCGCCCGTGGCCGTGGAACGGAAAGGGAAGGAAAGGCGCCGGTCAGTTGCCGGTGCGCAACGAGATGGAATGCTTCTGCAGCAACTCGTACAGCCGGGCGCGTGAAAGGCCGGAAAGCGCGATGGCAGAGGCTATCTCGCCCCGGCTGCGCCGGATGAGCTCCATGAGGTAGGCGGACTCCATGCGGTCCATGGTCACTTCGCGCGCGGAACGGAACGAGGGGAACACCTCGTTGGCGAAGCCGAACCGTTCCCGTTCCACGGGCGGCGGGCAGGTGTCCGAAGAAGGAGCGGGCATTGCCCGGGCCCCGTCGTGCAGGTCGGCAGCGGACATGGCGAATGCCGCGCCCGCACCTGCATGAACCGCCGTACCCGACGCACCCGCGCGCCCCGACCGGGCGACGCCGCCCGACAGCCCAAGCCCGCCGGACTGGCCGTAGGCGCCAGACTGGCCGTACGTGCCAGGCTGGCCGGACGCACCGGCGTATTCGGACTGGCCGGACTGGCCAAACGTGTCGGACTGGCCAAACGTATCAGACTGGCGAGCCTCCGTCGCGTGACCGCGACCATTGTCGCCAGTCCCGGTCCCTGTACCCGCGGAACCCGCCTCCGTACCCGCCCTCGCACTGGACATGGGCGGGTGCATCTCTTCGTCGTGTTCGCGCGCGGGGGCCAGGCTGCGCCGGGCACGCATGACGTGACCGCGTATCTCCACCGGCAGATGCTGGGGGTACAGCCGCTGCTCGGCAAAGGCAGCCTGCACCGCGTAGTGCAGGGCGTTGATCAGGTCGCGCACGTTGCCCGGCCAGTGGTAGAGCTGCACCGCATCCACGAAGTCGGGGGACATCTGCTTGGCGGCCAGGCGGTGCTGGCGGCAGATGCGGTCCACGTAATGCCGGGCCAGTGGTTCTATGTCGTCGCGCCGCTCGCGCAGGGGGGGCAACTGGATGATGCGGGTCTTCAGGCGGTGGTACAGGTCCTTGCGGAAGGCCCCGCGCCGCACCATGTCCTCTATGTCGCAGTTGGTGGCGGCCACCAGGCGGAAATCGCTGCGCACCTCGTTGCGGGCGCTGATGGGACGGAAGGTGCGCTCCTGCAGCACCCGCAACAGCGACTTCTGCACCGAAAGGTCCAGGTCACCGATTTCGTCCAGAAAGATGGTGCCGCCGTCGGCCTGCTTGAACAGGCCGTCGCGCGCGGCGTCTGCCCCGGTGAATGACCCGCGCTCGTGCCCGAACAGGATGCTTTCGGCCAGGGTGCTCGGCAGGTTGGTGCAGTCCACCACGATGAAGCCGCGCCCGGCACGCTCGCTGTTCTCGTGCACGGCCCGCGCGAACAGTTCCTTGCCGGTGCCGGTTTCGCCCAGGATCAGCACGTTGGTGTCGGTGCGGGCGGCCACGCCCAGCGAATGCAGGCAGCGTTCCAGCGGCAGGCTGGTGCCGATGATGTCGCCGCGCTTGATGTTGGCCTGGCCGATCAGGGCCACCTTGGCGGCGTGATGGTACAGGCAGCGTTCCAGCACCTGGCGCATGGAGGATTCGGGGATGGGGTGCAGCAGAACGTCCCAGGCCCCGGCGCGGATGGCGTCCTCCGCCCGGTTGCCCGTGCGCTGGGCCGTAAGGGCCAGCACCTCCGGCTGGCCGCGCATGGCAGACAACTCCGGCAGACAGGCCAACCCTTCCGGGCCGGGCGTATCCACGTCCAGCAGCACCACTTCGCACGCACGTCGTCGCCCGCTGGCCACGGCCTCCTCGCAGGTGGAGACCACGCGGCACGCATGCCCGGCGGCGGTAATGGCGGGCACAAGGTATTCCCTGTACCGCCGCGTGGGATCAATCACCAGAACGTCTGCCATGGTCCCTTCCACCGGCCATTCGCCGGCCCCCGTTCGTGTGCCGTTGCGCCGTCTGTCGTGCGTTCCCGCTTCATGGCAGATCCAGACGCGCCCTTGCGCAACCCGACATGCCGCTCCGAATCCCGCTGCGTCCTGAATGAACGCACCCCGCTGCGGTGATGCGACGGTCCACCGAGTTCCCCCTCGGCTTCCCGCTGTCCAGCAGCACGAGCATACAGCACGCACCTGTCCATATCTCATGCCACAGCATTATATTCTCGGAAAGGGGGGTAGATTTGTACCCTGCAACATCACGCGGGATTCGGCCCCCCATTTTCTCCCGCATACGCCGCTGTTGTCCACATTCTCCGGACGCGGACCGGTCCGACCGGACAGTTCCGGCGCCTGCCCCGACCGGAACCCCTCCCCCTTGAGGCACCACAACCATACAATATGCATCGATAATTTAAAAAAATGCAATTCCCCGCACGAATGGCACGGACTTTTCATATCTTGTCGTCAAGCGTTATTGTCTGCCTTTTGTGGACAACCTGGAGAGCCGCCATGAGAAGATTCCGCGAACTTCGTGTTCACCCCGACCTGCTGAAGCGCATCGACACCGCCGCGGAAGAAATGGGCATCACCACGACGGCCCTCGTGGAGGGATTGCTGGAACGCTACCTGTTGCGCCGCGAGGCCAAATCGCGGGACGACACGGACCGGCGTTCCTTCGAGCGTCATCCCATCCGCCTGCCGGGGGTGGTGTACGTCACCGAACCGGACGGCCATTACGGACGCTACCAGCCCGTGGAGCTGCACGACATCTCGCTGAACGGCGTGGGATTTCGGATGCCCCCCAATACCGAACTGGACATGCGCCTGGCCGACGCCGAATTCGAGGTGATCTTTCGCCTGGACGACAGCAACCCGCCGGTACGCATGCGCTGCCGCAGCACTCGCAACGAGCGCGGCAAGGGCGCCACGCGAATTGGCGCATCGTTCATCGGCGGTGATGCCAGCAGCCATGCCCTGATGGAGCGCTACTTCGTCCAGTAGCCGCCCATTCCCCCATCTGCCGCGCGGCCCCGAAGGCAACTCCGGCCGCGCGGGGCATGCTTTTGTCCGGCGTCCGGGCGGCAGACCGCCCCTGTGCCATGCCACCGTTCCCGTCCCCCTTTCCGCCCGAGCTCGCACGCGGCTCCTCGCCCGCGCGCGGTGTATCCGCTTGCGCCCGCCATGGTCCCTGCCCACGCGCATCCGCCCCTTGCCCCCTTGTCCGTTATCCCTTGCCTGCTGTCCGTTCTCCGTTGTCCCTTGACGCGCCACGCGCCTTTCGCGCAAAGTCTCGTCTCGACAACACGGGGCAACGCGGACAAGGCCGGACAACTCCGGCACGCCAACCGCCCCCCTGCGAGCACGGCTGCGCTCCGGCGCACGCCGACCCCACAAGAGCATAACCCCCCAGGAGACAGGGACATGGCCGAACATACTGCAGAAAAGCTTGATGTACAGCCCTACTTCGACGTGGAACTGCTGATGAACACCAGCCAGGAAACTCGCATCGGCGGCGAAGTGATGAACCGCCTGATGCAGCGTTGGGAAGCCTGGATGGACAAGCTGCACGCCCTGCACATCAGCACCGGAAAGATCCAGTACCTTGTGGTGTGGTTGGACAGCGATGTGGAAGAAGACGTGGACGCCGCATGGGAATCCTCTCCCTCCGATGCGTTCATCGTCAATTCCCTGGCCCAGACCATGGTCATGAGCGCGGTCCACATGTTGCTGCCCGAAGTGGAGGACGTGGGCTGCGCCCCGGCCCCCAAACCCACCGACAAACTGCGCGCCGCGCTGGAGGCCGAAGGCCTGCCCTACAGCGGCGACGGCCCCACCCTGTCGCGCCGCTACGCCGTGGTCACCCATTACCCGTTCAAGGGCGGCTGCGAAATCTGCACCCTGCTCAAGGACTGTCCCAAGGGTTCCGGCGCGGCGGGCGCCCCCTCGTCCATCGTGCTGCCGGGGTACGAATCGGGCAACGACTAGGGGCTGCCCCGACCGAACGACGACACGCAACCGCGAATCACACGGGCCATGGCGCGCACCAGCGCGCCATGGCCTTTTCCGTTGCGCGGGGCGCGCCTTTACTTCACCCGACGACTGCCCTAGAATGCGCGCCCAAGGAACCGGACAGGATGAACGGCCCGGAGGCGGACATGTCCACGGATTTCGCCATGCAGCTTCCAGGACTGCGCCGCATGGGCCCCGGGCTGCTGCGGGCCATGTCCGCACCGCTCGACCCGTGGCGCGACCCGCCCTACCTGACGTCGCCGTCCCCCACCCTGCTGGACAAGACCCGAATCGTCATTGACGACATGGAGACCGATGCGGCAGCCGAACGCCAGCGCCTGCAACGCGCGGGTTACAGCCCCCCCAGGGGCGACACCCGCCGCCAGAGCCCGCTGGTGGTGCCCGAGCGCATCGCAGGCACGCTGGTCTCGCTGATCGGCTGACGCGGCAACCGGCCTTGCCGGTCCCGGCGAGCCTGCCGGTTTCGACGGGCCTGTCCTGCCTGGCCTGTCCGACCGGCCCCATACTTTCCCAAGGAGCGTCCATGAGTCAGGACCCGAAATACCCGACCCGAATCCGCTACGAATACGAGCACGATCCCGGCGTGCGGTTGGAATACGCCCACGGTGTGTGGGGCGGCATCAACCCGCAGGGCGAGATCGAAATGAGCTTCTACATAGAAACCGACAAGATGCCGCCGTTCTCCGAGCGCCTGGTGGCGCCCGACGGCAGCTTTGGCCACGAGGTGGCCCCCTACGACGAAAACCTGAAGGTGATCACCCGTCACATCCGCTCCAAGGTGGTGCTGAACTACCACACCGCCCGCGCCGTTCTGGAATGGCTGGAGGAAAAGGTGGAAACCCTGGAGATGGAAGAGGAAGGCGGCATGATGTACGAAGGCGAGGGCGGCCTGGAACAGTAACAGCCGTCTGCCGGTCCTTTCATGCACTGAAGCCTCCGTTGCGGTGACGCGGCGGAGGCTTTCTCATTGATCCGGCTGTCGAAAGAATGGACGTGCCGCGGGATGCTGCATCGCCGGGCGCCCGTCAACCGTCCCGCCTACTGGCCTCCCCCCTGCCGCCCACCCCGCAGGCGTGCCAGCAGCGGGCGCACCCGCGACAGCACAGGTTCCGCCAGTTCCGGGGCAAGACGGCGCGCCAGCAGCAGGTATGCCCCGGCGAATACCGGCCCGCTGGCG
>NZ_VRYY01000023.1 GCF_015731765.1 Nitratidesulfovibrio oxamicus | reverse complement strand
GCCGCGTGCCCGGCTAGCTGGCCGGGGCCGCGGCGGGCGCGGGCGGAGGCACCAGACGGGTCTGGCCGTCCCACACGCGCGGTGCCTTGGGGGTGACCGGCAGGTACTTGAACCACTTGTGGGTGGCCATGTGGGCCGGATCCATTTGCAGTTCGCGGCTGTGCTTCAGGATGGGCGGCACGATCTTCTTGATGTCGCCGTCCAGGTCCTTGGCGGTGGTGAAGGCCGCCGCGCGGATGGCCACGTCCACGGCCTTCTGGCTGTACTGCTGCGATTGGGCCAGGGTGTTCAGGGCCTTGGTGGGGTTGTGGAAGCCCACGCTGTTCTCGGCGGAGATCAGATCCCAGAAGAACTGGCCCTTGCGGCACATCTGGCGCGCCTCGATCATCAGGTCGTCGTAATCGGCGGGCTTGGGCCCGGTGTATTCGGCAGCCATGCGGATGGCCTCGTGCGCCTTCACCGAGATGTCCTGAGCCACCATCAGCTGTTCCCAGACCTTGTTCTGGGTGAACAGCACGCGCTGGCGCAGGTAGTCGGGGGTCTTGTCGGTGTGGCACTGGCGGCAGGCGCGCAGGTCCGGATCCTTCAGCGGCGACGTCCAGTGGTGGGTGGACATCTTCTTCTTGCCGTCAAGCCGGGTGTACGACATGTGGCAGTCTGCGCAGGTGACCCCGGCGGAGCCATGCACGCCGTTGATCCACGTTTCGTATTCGGGGTGCTGGGCCTTCAGCATGGGGGTCTTGGACACGGGGTGCACCCAGTCCACGAAGTTGCCTTCGAAGCCCTTGGTGGTCGTGTTGCCGTGGGTCTTGTAGTACTCGAACATGTCTTCGGGGTCGAAGCCGTTGGCCCACGGGAACACCGGCTTCTTGGCCGCGCCGAATTCCTTGTCCTGGAAGTAGTATTCCACGTGGCACTGGCCGCAGACCAGGGCGCGCTTTTCGTTGCGGGACAGGTTCTTGAATTCCTTGTTCTGGGACTTCAGGTAGTCCTTCAGCGGCTCGCTGTACAGGCGCAGTTCCATGGTCTGCGGCTCGTGGCAGTTGGCGCAGCCGATGGTGTGGTCGTCCACGTCCAGCTTCTGGCGGAACTCGTGAAAGTCCTTGGCCCAGAAGGCATCGCCGTTTTCCTTCACCCATTCCATCATCTTGGGCGTCTTGCAGTTCCAGCAGGTGGAGGGCAGGCCCGCCTTTTCGCTGTAATTGTTCAGCCGGTCGATGTGCAGGATGTCCTTCACCGCGTAGGTGTGTCCGCGCGCGGCGCGGTATTCGTAGCTGAAGGGGTACCCCAGCCACAGGTTCTTCAGGTACGGCTGGGCGTGCTTGTACCCTTCGGGCAGGGGGTTGACGTTGTCGTGCTTGTTGTACGGCACGGACCCGCCGTATTCGGTCATGATCTGCGATTCGTTGTTGCGCAGGTACGTTTCGTACTGCAGCGGGAATTCCGCCTTGAAAGCGGAGTTCTTCATTTCCTCGGCGGAAAGTTTGGTCTTGTAGGTGGGCGTCATGGGCTCCGAAGGCTCGGAGCAGCCCGCCAGCACGGCGAGCGCCATGGCCATCAGCACGACGAGAAGGCGACGGCTAGACATCGGCGGCACTCCTTCTGGCAATGGGCAGCTTGGGGGTATGGGGCACGTGACGGTGGCAGTCGGTGCAGTACTTCTTTGTTTCCATGGACACGGTCATGGTGCTGGCCACGTGGCAGCGCCGACAGTTGGCCTGCACCACGTCCTTGGTTTCCTCGCCGGGGTGGATCAGGTCGGGGATGGTGCCAAGGGTTGTGGAGTAGATGTCGCGCGTGCCTTCCTTGGCCTTGAAGGGCAGCTTGGCTGCCAGGTTGTGCGGCGCATGGCATTCGTTGCACGCCAGCTTCGCGTGCGGCGAACGCTTGTGGGTCAGCGCCGCCTCGGCCATGGAGTGGCAACTGCCGCAGAACAGGGCCTGGTCCGTGGCAGTCATGGCCAGGGCCGCGCCTACGGTGATGGCAACGCCCGCCAGGGCGGCCAGGAGCATGATGCGCCATGGTCGGCCTGTGGGGTTGCTCCGCAGAGCATTCATGGTTCCTCCTCCTGTTGGTGTGTCGTGCGTCTGCCCGCCGCGAAAACCGGTGCGGCCCGCGTGCCGTCAGGGACGGCGCACGGTGCCGAGCAGGCGAGCGCGGGCGTTGCGCGGCGGGCGTGGCAAGGGTTCCCACGCTCATTGTATGTGAAAATAACATCCCGTGATACAATGATTTTTAATGGAGTGGCGAAGTCTGAACTTTTACAATTTTCTGATTATATTCATACTGCGCTGTTTTAACGGAAAGAAATTGCACGCATTGATGCGGCGCACAGTTTGACCGTGCCCGGACGGCCCGTATCAGGTGTTTGCGCGAAAACTTGTAATATTGCGTGAAACAAGGATATTTCTGGTGGCATGTAACGTATCGCGCAGGAAATCCAGGATAAGTGCTGTGTGAGCGTTCAGCCTGTGTTGGCGCGGCGCGGTCGGCCCGTGGGGTACGGTTCGCACGGTGGGGGGTATCTGGGTGTTCTTGCATTTTTTGTGTGAATAGTGTGTTATTGTAGCATATTGTCGAGCATTTGATTGCAATAATGTAATATTTTGCACTACAAATATGTGATAAAAAAACCAATATGGGCGCCATCAAACGCACGATCTTGCCGTTTTTGGAATTTTCCGCTATCGCACGTGAACCCGCCGCGGATTGCGCATTCGTGTCATTCCGGGGCGGAGTCCACGCCATCCGGAGAACGCGTCCATGTGTCGATTGTTCGCCTTGACTTCGACGGATCCCGTCTCCCCCATGGTGGCCATCAATGCCCTGAATGTGATGAAGGAAGGGCATGACGGCTCCGGGGTCGGGCTCTATCTATCAGGTCTGTCGGGTCCCTTCGCGGAGCATCCCGAATATCCCATCCTTTCCGGCATCTTCACCGAAAAGGGCCTGAAGCGGCTCGACGGGATCATGGACGACCTCGGGTTTCGTCCGTTCCATTCGGTGTCGATCATCAAGTCCGCTCCGCCCGCGGGCACCCCCAGGCGCGGCGTGTACCTTGCCCGCGCCTACGAACCGCCGAAGGCCTGGGCCGACATGCCCGAGGCCGAGCGCACCGCGCAGCGGGTGCAGACCCGCGTGGCCATCCGCCAGCAGGGCGAGGCCGAGCGCGACATGATGGCCTTCTCGTTCTGGCCGGGCGTGGTGATGATCAAGGAAGTGGGCGATCCGCTCACCGTGGGCGAGTACCTGGGCCTTGACCGGCCCGACCTGCACGCCCGCCGCATCCTGTGCCAGGGCCGCCAGAACACCAACTACGCCATCAACCTGTACGCATGCCACCCGTTCTTCATCGAGGGCGTGTGCACCATGACCAACGGGGAAAACACGGCGTTCATCCCGATCCGCGAATACCTTTCGTCGCGCAACGTGCCCGGCTACACCGGCTACCAGTCCGACTCAGAGGTGTTCACGCACATCATGCACTTCACGCATTACAAGCTGGGCCTGCCGGTGGAGGCGTACAAGCACGTCATCACCCCGCTGTCCGACGCCGAAATGGCCGGTCACCCCGACCAGGCCATGCTGGCCCGCCTGAAGGTGCTGTGCCGCAAGATGATCATCGACGGCCCCAACTGCGTCATCGGCTGCCTGCCGGACGGCACCATGTTCATGGTGCAGGACCGCAAGAAGCTGCGCCCCGGCGTGGTGGGCGGCAAGCCCGGCATGTACGCCTTTTCGTCCGAGTTGTGCGGCCTCGACGCCGCCATCCCCGACCGCGACAAGACCCTCGACTTCCAGCCCATGCATCTGGACACGGCCTACGTTCGTCCGGAATGCCAAGAGGTGACCATATGCAGCCAACTGCAGGCATTACCCCGTCAACGTTGAGCGTGAAGGACCTGCCCTGGCAGGTCGAGTGGAACAAGGACACCTGCACCCTGTGCGGGCGGTGTACCTCCGTGTGCCCGGTGAACGCCATCGAGCTTGCCGTGCACAGGAAGCGCGTGGTCGAAACCGCCACCGGCCTCATGCAGAAGCCGAAGAACACCTATTCGGTGTTCCACGGCATCCGCCAGCGCACCGACGCTGCGTACGCCTGCATCGGCTGCGCCATGTGCACCATGGTCTGTCCCAACAACGCCATACGGCCCATGCGGCTGGACGAAGGCACCGCGCTGCGCTTCCACAACAACCGCGGTGGCCACGCCCGCACCCGTGGCGGCCGCCGCAACGCGCCGGACAGCCTGCTGGACCAGATCAAGTTCATCCGCATATCCATGCTCACCGACCCCGCGCTGGACGCCGGGCGGCACGAGTTCGAACTGCGCACCCTGCTGGGTCGCGTGCTGCCCCCCGAACAGGGGCTGAAGGCCTTCCAGGAAAACGGCTGGGTGCCCGCGGTGCGCGAAATCTACCCGCTGGTCATCGGCTCCATGTCCTTTGGCGCGCTTTCGCCCAACATGTGGGAAGGCCTGCAGATGGGCGTCGCCTACCTGAACGAGGAAATGGGCATGCCCGTGCGCATGTGCACGGGTGAAGGCGGCTGTCCGCCGCGCCTCTTGCGTTCGCGCTTCCTCAAGTATGTCATTTTGCAGATTGCCTCCGGCTACTTCGGGTGGGACGAAATCCTGCATGCCATCCCCCATATGAAGGAAGACCCCTGCGCCATCGAGATCAAGTACGGCCAGGGCGCCAAGCCCGGCGACGGCGGCCTCCTGATGTGGCACAAGGTCAACAAGCTCATCGCTTCCATTCGCGGGGTGCCGCCGGGCGTGTCGCTGCCCAGCCCCCCCACCCACCAGACCCAGTACTCCATCGAGGAATCCGTGGCCAAGATGATCCAGTCCATGAGCATGGCCTGGGGATTCCGCGTGCCCGTCTACCCCAAGATATCCGCCACAACCACCTCGCGCGCCGTGCTGAACAACCTGGTGCGCAACCCCTACGCGGCGGGCCTTGCCATCGACGGCGAGGACGGCGGCACCGGGGCGGCCTACAACGTGTCCATGAACCACATGGGCCACCCCATCGCCTCGAACATCCGCGACTGCTACCACGACCTTGTGCAGCAGGGCTGCCAGAACGAGATTCCGCTCATTGCGGGCGGGGGCATCGGCAAGAACGGCAACCTCGCGCACAACGCCGCCGCCCTGATCATGCTGGGCGCCAGCATGGTGCAGGTGGGCAAGTACGTGATGCAGGCGGGCGCAGGGTGCGTGGGGTCGGAAATCGACCGCTGCAACATCTGCAACCTGGGTCGCTGCCCCAAGGGCATCACCTCGCAGGATCCCCGCGTGTACCGCAGGCTGGACCCGGAAAAGGTGGCCGAACGGGTGGTGGACTTCTACCTGGCCTTCGACACCGAGTTGCGCAAGATATTCGCGCCGCTGGGCCGGTCCACCTCGCTGCCCGTGGGCATGTCCGACGCGCTGGGCATTGCCAACAAGGATGCGGCCAATCGCCTCGGCATCCAGTACGTCGTTTAGCGCGCTGCGTCCTTTCGTTCTCCGGCGGTGTCAGGCTTCATCTTTCATTTCGGTCACGTACCAAAGAGTACGCTCCCTGCATGAAAGACTTGCCTTCCTGGCCGGAGAAACGAAATCACCGCAGCGCGTGCTGGCGGCAGCACCAGGCCAGGTCGAGAAAAGATTCCGCGCGGCGGGACGGAAAACATGTCCGTCTTCGGCGCGGCGAATGAAGATAACGCCGAAAAGGCAACCATACAGCAGCGGAGTGACGCCATGTCCCCCAGCGAAGTGGTCCGCGTAAGCGGCATGGAAGACGGAAAGCGCATCGAATCGCGCATTCTCGAAGAGCGCCTGCAAGGCGTCGTGCGCGACGGCGCGCGCAACGTGGAAGTGGATGCCTGCGGTCAGCACGGCATCGGCGGGCGCTTGTGGATATCGGAACAGGAGCCCGTGCACGTCACCGTGCGCGGCTCGTCGGGCCAGCGACTGGGTTCGCTTGGCAGCACCGGCACCACGGTGGAAGTGTTCGGCCCCGCGTCGGACGACGTGGGCTGGCTGAACGCGGGCGCCAACATTGTCGTGCACGGCAACGCCGGCAACGGCGCGTGCAACGGCATGGCCCAGGGGCGCGTGTACATCGGCGGCAACATCGGTTCGCGCGGCATGACCATGACCAAGCAGAACCCGCGCTTTTCCGCGCCGGAACTGTGGGTGCTGGGCGGCGTTGGCGACTACTTTGCCGAATTCATGGCGGGCGGCACCGCCGTTGTCTGCGGCGTGGGCGCGCAGAATCCCGCCAACGTGCTGGGCTACCGCCCCTGCGTGGGCATGGTGGGCGGGCGCATCTACGTGCATGGCCCGCACGAGGGCTTTTCGCAGGCGGACGCCAAGCAGGTGCCCATCGACGATGCCGCCTGGGCGTGGCTGACCGAAAACCTGTCCGGGTTCCTGGCCGCCATCGGCAAGTCGGACCTTTTGGCCGGGCTTTCGGTGCGCGAGGACTGGCAGTGCATCGCCGCGCGCGGCCCCTTCGAGAAGGTGGGCAAGAAGCGTCGGGGCGTGGCCGACTTTCGCCGCAACGTGTGGGAAAAGGAACTGGGCATGGGCGGCCTTGTGGGCGACCTGACCTCGGTGGACCGCAGCCCCATCCCGCTCATCACCACCGGTGAGCTGCGCCGCTTCGTGCCGGTGTGGGAAAACGGCCAGCACATGGCCCCCTGCCAGTCCAGCTGTCCCACGGGCATGCCGGTGCAGGAGCGCTGGCGGCTGGTGCGCGAAGGCCTGATCGACGAGGCGGTGGATGTGGCCCTGGCCTACACCCCCTTTCCGGCAACCGTGTGCGGCTATCTGTGCCCCAACCTGTGCATGCAGGGCTGTTCGCGCAGCCTGCAACGCATGAAGCCCGTGGACATCACCCGGATCGGCAAGGCCGGTGCGGCATCGCGCGCGCCCAAGTTGCCCCCGCTGACCGGGACGAAAGTTGCCGTCGTCGGTGGCGGCGCGGCGGGCATCTCCGTCGCGTGGCAGTTGCGCATGCGCGGCGTTGCCGCCACCGTGTACGACATGGACAAGGAACTGGGCGGCAAGATCAGCTCGGCCATTCCCGGCAGCCGCATTCCGCAGGACGTGCTGGACGCGGAACTGGCGCGCGCCCGCGAGGTGCTGCCCCACGTGCACCTGCAACAGCGCCTGGGCAAGGACGAGTTTGCCCAGCTGAAGGCCGACAATGACTTCGTGGTGCTGGCCACCGGCGCCAACACCCCGCGCATGCTGCCCGTGCCCGGCAAGGAACTGGCCCGCACCGCGCTGGAATTCCTGAAGTCGGCCAAGTCCGGCTCCGGCACCGTGGGCAAGCGGGTGGTCATCGTGGGCGCGGGCAACGTGGGCTGCGACGTGGCCACCGAAGCCGCGCGGCTGGGGGCGGAATCCATCACCCTCATCGACATCCAGACCCCGGCGGCCTTCGGCAAGGAAAAGGAAGAGGCGGAACACGTGGGCGCCACCTTCCGCTGGCCCTGCTTCACCAAGGAGATCACCGCCGAAGGCCTGGTGCTGACCACCGGCGAGCTGCTGCCCGCCGAAACGGTCATCTTCTCCATCGGTGACGCGCCCGGCCTCGACTATTTGCCCGAGGACATCGCCGTGGAACGTGGCCACGTGGTGGTCAACGAGATCCAGCAGACCACCGACGCGCGCGTCTTCGCCATCGGCGATGCGGTGCGGCCCGGCCTGCTCACCCAGGCCATCGGCATGGGCCGCAAGGCCGCCGAAGCCATCGTGGAGATGGCCGAAGGCAAGCGCCCCGTGTCCGACACCCGCAAGATGATCGATTATGCCCGCGTGAAGCTGGAATACTACGACCCGCGCATCGACAACTTCCAGGACCTCGGCCAGTGCGGTGACGCCTGCGCCAGTTGCGGCGCCTGCCGCGACTGCGGCATCTGCGAGACCATCTGCCCGCAGGCGGCCATCAGCCGCCGTGAAGTGCAGGGCGGCTGCGGCTTCGAGATGGCCGTGGACGCCGAGAAGTGCATCGGCTGCGGCTTCTGCGCCGGGGCCTGCCCGTGCGGCATCTGGAATCTGGTGGAGAACACCCCGATGGAATAACCGGGCGCACGCCCCTGGCGGGTGCTGACGCAAAGAACAACGGGCGGTCCTTCCTTTCGGATGGACCGCCCTTGGATTTGTCGACAAAGGTTTTTTTCGTGAAGAGTGGGGCTCTGCCCCACGCCCCGCAAGGGGGCCGCGCCCCCTTGACCCCTTATTGGGTAAAACTGCCTGGGGGGGCGGTAATCTCAGGGCGATCCTCCCTTCGGAAGGATCGTCCGTTTTCATTTCGGACGGGAACTGCGCGAAGGAAGGGGGAGGCGTTTCCCGGTCGGCTTTCCTGCCGGTTGGCAGTGGTCCCTACTGCAGGATGAACCCCATGGCCTTCAAATCCTTGGCCCAGCAGCCCCACGGCCCGGTCAGGAAGGTGACCTGCATGGTCCTGGGGTTGAAGCGCACCTTGGCGTCCTGGTCCAGATGGCACTGGCGGTCGTAGTTGGTGTGGGTGATGCGCAGGGTCCACGTGCCGTCCTTGTTGGGGCAGGTTTCCTCCACGTACACCGGGTGGCCGGTTGGCATGCCCCGGCCTTTGTTGGCGTCCAGCACCATGACCGAACCCGGCGTGGGCGTGCGGGTGGTGGCCCCGTTGCGCTGGGCGCAGGTGAACCACTGCACCGGGCTAGTGTCGCCCAGGCGGCAGGTGTCGATGCCGGTGCGGCAGCGAGCGTAGATCAGGCTTTGCGGCTGGCAGCGCCCCGTGACTTTTACCGTCTTGCCCTTCTTGTCCTTTTTCGTGGTGGTGGCCCCGGGCCGCAGCGAATAGCACTGGCCGCGCATTTTTTCCTGATTCATGGACACGCACTGCCCCTGCAGCACTCCGGTCAGCGGGTCGCACGCGGCGTCGTCTGGCGTGGTGGGCGAGTGGGGTTTGCGGGCCGTCTCGCGCATTCTGGCGGCCTCGGCGTCCTGATCGGCGTCGGGTGCGGGTTGCCGGACCGTGGCGGCAGGGGGGGCGGCAGGGGGGGCG
>NZ_VRYY01000033.1 GCF_015731765.1 Nitratidesulfovibrio oxamicus | reverse complement strand
AGGCCCGGCCCGCGGGCCACGGCCACCACGTCGATGTCTGCGGCGGTCACGCCCGCGCGGCGCAGCACCTCGTCGCACAGGGCGCCGATGAGCCGGTAGTGCTCGCGAGAGGCCAGTTCCGGCACCACCCCGCCGAACAGGGCGTGCACGTCGGCCTGCGAGGACATGACGTCGGCAATGACCACGCCGTCGCGCACCAACGCCAGCGCGGTTTCATCGCACGAGGTTTCTATGCCGAGACAGAGCATTATTTACCGTGGCAGGTGAGCCCGAATAAAAAGTTTTGAGGGATAGAGAGGGAGCCCGGGGGAGAGAAAGGGAACGTTTGCGTCAGCCGTTAGGTGAGCGAAGCGAACCTTACGGATGGCGACTGCAGCGCGCAAAAGTTCCCTTTCTCACCCCCGGTTATTCTTTTTTCTCTGCGTCGCCCCGCCCTACTTCGTGTGACGGGTGTAGATGTCGGTCACGGCCTGCACATCGCGGCGAGAGCCGATGAACAGGGGCACGCGTTCGTGCAGCACCTGGGGCCGGATGTCCAGGATGCGGCCGGTGCCGTCGGTGGCAAGGCCGCCCGCCTGCTCGGCCAGGAAGGCCAGTGGCGAGGCTTCGCACTGCAGGCGCAGTTTGCCCTGGGGCTTTTGGGGATCGCGCTGGTCCATGGGGTACATGAAGATGCCGCCATACAGCAGGGTGCGGTGGAAGTCCGCCACCAGAGAACCCACGTAACGCAGGGAATAGGGCTTGCCGCGCTCGTTGCCGGTGCCCTTGAAGTAGCCGACGGCCTCGCGGGTGGCGTCGTCCCAGTAGTGCCAGTAGGATTCGTTGACGGAGTAGATCTTGCCCCGCTCGGGAATGCGGATGTCGGGGTGCGAAAGCAGGAATTCGCCCACGGTGGGGTCCAGGGTGAAGCCGTGCACGCCCTGGCCGGTGGAATACACCAGCATGGTGGAGGGGCCGTACAGGATGTAGCCCGCGGCCACCTGCTCCGTGCCAGCCTGCAGCACGTCTTCCATGGTGGCGTCATCGCCGGAGGGAGACTTGCGGCGCAGGATGGAAAAGATGGTGCCGACGTTGATGTTCACGTCGATGTTGGACGAACCGTCCAGCGGGTCGAAGATGAGAATGTAGTCGCCCCGGGTGAGCTTTTCGGACACGCGGATGACGTCGGCGTTCTCTTCGGAACCCATGGCGCACAGCGCGCCGGAACGCTCCATGCGATAGATGAGCACGCGGTTGGCGAATTCGTCCAGCTTCTGCACATTCTCGCCCTGCACGTTCACCTCGCCGGTGCCGCCCAGAACGTCCAGCAGGCCCGCCTTGTTCACACTGCGGGCGATGATCTTGGCGGACAGGATGAGGTCGTTCAGCAGGGTGGTGAACTGGCCGGTGGCGGCGGGCGAACGCTTCTGGTGCAGCAGCAGGTGTTCGGTAACGGTGACCTCTGGCATGGAGTGCTCCTGGCGGAACCGCGCCGGGCGGCGCGGTGTGGAAGTACCGGGTGCGGCCCGGCGGACGGGGTAAAGGCCAGAAACGGCACGCGCCGGGGCGCACCGCCCGCCATACGGCGAAAGCGGGCAGCCCCGGCGCGACGCGAACCTTATCGGATGGCTTCTTCCTTGACCTTGGAATCGTCCGACGCCTGCGGCGCGGGCTTGGTCAGGATGCTGCCCTCGGATTCGTCAAGTTCCGGGTACGCGGGCTGGATTTCGGTCACGGGCTCGTTGGGGGTGCTGGCCGAGCCCAGTGCGGCGGCCTGCTTGAGGATGGCAAGCTGTTCCGGCTTTTCCGGAAAGCTGCCCGCCTCGGGCACTGCAAACACCAGCGGCAGGTTGCCGAGGTAGCGCGACACCCAGTAGAATTCACCGTTGGCGTTGGCAACTGTGCCATAGACGTCCTTGGTGACAGCGCTGCTCCAGTCGGTGGAGGCGACGGGGGTGGCCTGTGCGTCGAAGCGACCGGGCCACATGACCTGGCCGGGCGCGGCGATCATCAGGTCCGCCGGACGCGACGAATACGGCAGCAGCGCACGGATGTCGAAATGGGCGATGACCAGCCCCCGGAAGTCGGTGCCGGAGTACACGGGCACGCCCACGTACACCTCGGGTCCCATGGGGGTATCCTGCACGTAGCTGCGCAGGGCGCGCATGTTCTGCTTGGCGTCTTCCTGCAGCAGCGGGGCGAAATCCAGCGGCTTCATGGGCGCCTCGGGCTGCTGGGCCATGACGCGGCCTTCGCTGTCCACGGCAGCCAGCCCGCTGATCCACGGGAAGCGCTGGAACATCTGCTTGGCCCAGGCGGTGTCCGGCTTGCGGTCGCTGTTCTCCAGGGCCCGCTCAAGGGCGCGCAACTGGATGTCTATACCGGCAAACCCTTCTGCAAGGCGGGCTTCGGCGGGTGCCACCTCGCCCTTGTCCTCAAGGTCGAGCTTGGCGGGGGTGTTCAGATATTCGCGGTAGTACCGGCGGGTGTCCTTCCAGTACCCCTTGGCCTCGTGCTTGCACCCCGTCGCCAGCAGCACGCCCAGCGCGAGCAGCAGACAGGCGGCCTTGTTGACTCGCTGCACTCTCTTTCTCCTGAATGGATCGTTGCGATCTGCGGCAGACCGACTGGCGCGGGGCTTCCCCCGTCCCCCTTCGTCACGAAGGACGCGCACGGTTGCCGCGCGGTATCCCCGCGCGTGGGTTCGATACGAATTTCGGGCCCGCTACCCCTGGGCTCGCGCCTCCAGGCGCTCGGCCAGCGATTCGAGCATGTGGATGAGCTTGTGCTTGCCCTGGAGGGGCTGCCCCTCGTCGGCCGCCTGCTGCCGCTGGCTTCCCTCCCCCGCGGACTTGAGGCGGTTGGTGAGTTCCTGGATCACGCCGGCGATGTCGGCGCGCTCTTCGTCGCTGCCCGAGGCGGCCAGCAGTTCCTCGTAGATGTCGAGGGCACCGCGCAGGTCGCCCTGCTCGGCCAGCACCTGCGCCATGGAGCGGGTGCGCAGCGAAAAATGTTCTTCTTCCTCGTCCTGGGCGTCCAGGGCATCGGGCGTGACGGGCGCGGCAAGGGGATGCTCTTTCCCGGCGGGGGCCACGTCGGCAATGTCATGCATGTCCGCCCCATCGGGCATATCGGACATGTCGGGCGCTTCGGGTGCAGCGGAAGGCGCGGCAAAGGAGGCAGCAGGCGCCACGGGGTGCGGGGCGGGCACGGCGTCCGTGCCGTTGCCGCCCAGCATGGCGCGCAGCCCGTGCTCGATGACGGATGTCCACGACAGTGCGCCCTGGGTGCCGGAACGGAACGAGGCCGCCAGAAAGGCCAGGGCCAGCGCGGTGTCGCGGCCCTTGTCCCCGGCGGCCAGGCAGGCGCTCCAGGCATCCCAGAAGCCGGGATAGGCGCCCAGCAGGCGGGCCAGCTTGCCCACTTCGCCGTCGCGCAGGTCGTCCCTGTGGCTGGAATGCAGGAGTTCGATGAGGAAAAGACGGGCTTCGATGAACTCGGGATGGCGGTCAAGCCCCTGGCGCAGGGTGGCTATGGCGTCATCGGGTTGGCCGTTTTCGGCCAGCAGGCGGGCGAGCGGAAAAAAGACCTTAGAACTCGGTTCGAGTTCAAGTACCTCTTGATACCACTCAATTTTTGCCTTCATCAGATCCGGCTCCCGGTGTGGCCGCTTCCGCCTGCGTCTCGGGGAAGATGTAGAGGATTTCGTTGTCCTTCACGAAGTTCAGCCGCTTGCGGATCATCTTTTCGACATATTTCCCGTCCGCCTGCAAGAGCCGTATTTCACGACTCAGGGCAAGGTTGCGGGTGTCGAGGTCCTTCAGGCGGGCCTCCATGGCGGTGCACTGCTGCTTCAGCGTCTTGTACGCCACCATGCCCTGGTCGCTCCAGACAAGGCGATACAGCAGAACAACGTTAAGGGCCAGGGAAAGGCCGATGAGCAGACGACGCCAGAACATCTCGGTCACTGCAACAGCCGACGCTGCTCGCCGCGACGGCGCATGGCGGAAACCGGCCCTTTCAGTTCTTCCAGAAAATTCGCGGTGGCGCGCTCTATGCGGCGCACGTCGTCCTCGTCCAGCAGCACGGCGTCAAGCCGTTCCATGAACGACTTGAGCACGGTGAACTCCTGCATCAGTTCGCCCCCAAGCTCCAGCCGTTCCAGATCCGGCTCAAGCTCGAGGATGGTCTGCAGGCAGTTCTTCAACCTGCTGTGCAGTCCCTCGTGATCCTGCATGAATGCGTCTCCGGCCATGCGCCCCGCCTGTGCGGGCTAGGCCCGTCCGGCGCCTTCCTTGAGCCAGTTTCCGTAAAATGTATACAGGTAGTTGAAGCCTGAAAATACCGTGAGAAACAACGCGATGTAAAGCATAAACTGCCCTGCCGGGTTGGGGTCCAGCCCGAACCACGGGTAGTGCAGCATCAACGGCACCAGCGCGAACATCTGCATGACGGTCTTCATCTTGCCGAACTTGTCGGCGGCAATGACCAGCCCTTCGTCAGCGGCCACGGCGCGCAGGCCGGTAACCATCAGTTCTCGCGCAATGATCACGATGGCGATCCACCCGGCAATCCAGCCCAGTTCCACCAGCATGATGAGCACCGAGCCGATGAGAATCTTGTCGGCCAGCGGATCCAGGAATTTGCCGAAGCTGGTCACCATGTTCGACCGGCGCGCGATGTGGCCGTCAATCACGTCGGTGATGGAGGCCAGCGCGAACAGCACCACGGCTGCCAGGCAGGTGATGCGCCCGGGGAACATCAGCAGCGCGACGATGGCGGGCACGATGAAGATGCGCGCCAGCGTGATGCGGTTGGCAAGGTTGAACATCCGCTGGAGGGGGCTTGATTGCTGCGTCATGTGGGTGTTCCTAGCACACTTCGTCGCGCTGGCAAAGGGAGGATGACCGCCCTGCCGCGCCATGGAACGACATGGCCCCGCAAGGGCTCCGGCTGACGCCATGGCTGCCTTGGCAGGGGGACATTGGGGCCGATGCGCGCGACTTCGCACGCACCGGCCCGGCCGCAATATATCAGTCAGACGTCAGTGAATGCATCAGGCGTGGGTGCTGGCCACGGCCTCCAGGCTGTTCTCGGACGCGGCCGCGATGTTGTCGGCCAGTTCCAGAAAGCCCTGCTTGGCGCGCGAATCCTCTTCCAGCATCACCACGGGCACGCCCCGGTCGGCGGCCACCACGGTGGCGGGGTCCAGCGGCACGGCGCCCAGGAAGGTCAGGCCGTACTTCTCGGCCAGTTCGCGCCCGCCGCCCTTCTTGAACAGCGAAATTTCGCCGCCGCAGTGCGGACAGTACAGGCCGCTCATGTTCTCGACCACGCCCAGCACGTTGGCCTGGGCGTACTGCAGGAAATTGATGGCCTTGCGCACGTCGGCCAGCGAGATTTCCTGCGGGGTGGTCACTACCACGCACAGGGCGTCGGGGATGGTCTTCAGCACGGTCATGTGTTCGTCGCCGGTGCCGGGAGGGGAATCGATGAGCAGAAAGTCCAGGTCGCCCCAGTTCACGTCGGAGACGAACTGGCGGATGGCCGCCGTCTTCTTGGGGCCGCGCCACAGCACCGCCGTGTCGCGGTCCTTGAGCAGCGAATCCATGGAGATGACGAACAGGTTGTCGTTGTATTTCGCCGGGTTCAGCAGGCCGCCGCGCTCGTCGGCCTCTATGCCCGCGCGCAGGCCCAGCAGGTTGGGCACACTGGGGCCGTGGATGTCCACGTCCAGGATGCCCACCTTGTAGCCGCGTGCGGCCAGTGCCGCCGCCGTGTTCACGGTGACGGAGCTTTTGCCCACCCCGCCCTTGCCGCTCATGATGAAGAGCTTGTATCTGATCCGCCCCAGCGTGGAGGAGATGATCTCGTCCTGAATGGCCATGCCGGCGCTGGGCTTGCCCGTTTCGGCCTTGTTCTTCGCCGAGGGGCAGGTGCTGCACGAGGACATATGGATGCTCCTTGTCTGTGGCCGCCTGGCCTGTGGCGCGGCGGGCCATGGAATTGCGATGCGGCGGGGTTTGCCCGCCCCGGTAAGGTAATGAATCGCGCCGCCCCGTCAAGCAAAAGGACCCGGACGACAGCGCGGAGGCACCTGCACTTCGTGTCGCGCATCGACGCGAGACAAGGCGCGCTGAACAGCCGCGCGAGGGTCAGTTCAGGAACTTGAGCGCCGCAAAGCCAAGCACGCCAAGCACCAGTGTGACCAGCAGCACGAGGTCGAACCGGCGCTCCAGAAAAAAGCGCACCCGTTCGCCGTACAGGTAGATGAGCCCGGCGATGACGAAGAAGCGCAGCCCCCTGCTGGCCACCGACGCCAACAGGAAGGTGGCGAAATCAACGCGGAAGGCCCCGGCGGTGAGGGTGCACAGCTTGTAGGGCACCGGGGTAAGCCCGGCCACGGCCACCGCCCAGGCGTTGTAGGTGTCGTACCATTCCTTCACCGCGTGGTACTGCTCCTGCAGCCCGTAAAAGCGCACAATGGGCATGCCGGCCACGTCCATGAAAAACATGCCCACGAAATAGCCCGCAACGCCGCCCGCCACCGATGCGGCAAGGCAGATGGCGGCCAGGCGCAATGCCCGTTCGCGCGCGGCCAGGGCCATGGGAATCAGCAGCAGGTCCGGCGGCAGCGGAAAAAAGACCGATTCAGTGAACGAAACCAGCACCAGCATGCGCACGGCGCCGCGCGATGCGGCGGTGGTCCACAGCCGGTCAAGAAGGCGGGAGAACAAACGCATGCGTTGGAGCTTCCTTTGCGGTGGCCGGACAATGGCCGGGCGATTCGGGCCGACAGGCGGCGGTGCGTTGGGCGGCAGTTGGCTGCGAAGACGCCAGGGTGAGCGGATGGCGGGACAACTGCAGCGCTGGACTCCGTGACACGGCGTACGCGCGGGGCCCCCGTACCAGGCAACCCTGCTCGACCCTGCCCCGCTCTGTCCGGTTCTGCCCGGTTCTGCCCGGCTACGTCCAGATCTGTCCCGATATGGCCAGCCCTGACGAGTCCGCGCCGTCGGCTAGCCGCGCCAGCCGTGGGTGCCGACCAGGTCCACGAAGGCCACGCCGCCCTTGCTTTCTCGCACCACGCGTCCACCCTGCTTGCGCACCACCACCAGTTCCTGCATCCGCTTGCTGGATCCCACGGGAATGACCAGGATGCCCGGATCCGCCAGTTGCTCGATGAGCGGCAGCGGCACTTCCGGCCCGCCCGCCGTGACCAGGATGCGGTCGTAGGGGGCGGCTTCCGGCCAGCCCAGGGTGCCGTCGTCCAGTTTCAGCCGCACCTTGCGGTACTTCAGCGTGCGCAACAGGTCGCGCGCGGCGGCGTGCAGTTCGCGAATGCGTTCCACCGTGTACACGTCGAGGCCCATTTCCACCAGCACGGCGGCCTGGTAGCCGGAGCCGGTGCCTATTTCCAGCACCCGCAGCCCCGGTTGCGGCTCGATGATCTGCGACATGAGCGCCACGATGAACGGCTGCGAAATGGTCTGTCCATACCCTATGGGCAGGGGGTGGTCCTCGTAGGCCTGTGCGCGCAGGGCTTCCTGCACGAACAGGTGGCGCGGCACGGAACGCATGGCCGCAAGTACGGCCGGATCGGTGATGCCGCGCGTCTCGAGTTGCTGTTTCACCATGCGCTCGCGGTTGCGCTTCATGTCGAGCATGCGCGGTCCTCTCTGGAATGGGTGCCCTGCCGGGGGCTGTTCGTCGCGTTGCCGTGCGCCATGCGTGACCGTGTGCGCCCCTGCAACCGGGTGCATCGGGCCCTCCGCACGCGCAGCATCGGTGGGCGGCGGCGCGGCAAGGCCGCAACAGGAAGGCCGGTGTCCATGCGAAGGGCAAAACGGCGCGCAATCGGGCGGGACGGGCGTTGCGAGTCGCCTCGTCCATACGGCCCCGGCATGGTTTGGAAAACAGATTTTGCCCCCGGCGTCAATCACGGTGACGGCAACGCCAGGTCCGCCCCACCGCCATCGTGCATCTTTCGTGCCCCACGTTCCCATGCACGGCCCCTTCCCGTGCCGCCAGCCGCGCGCAGTGTTGGGTATCGCCCACGTCGGCCCGGCTTGCTTGACTTATGCGCCGAGTATGCGACACTTGGTAAAACGCGCTCGCGGGGGAAACCATGCTCTACGTCGGCGATCTCATGTCCACCGGGCTCTTCACCCTGAAGAAGACCGATTCGCTCCGGGCGGCGCGCTCGCTGATGCAACTGGCCCGCATCCGGCACATTCCCATCGTGGATGCCAAGGGCGACTTTCAGGGGCTGCTGACCCACCGCGACATCCTGTCCGCCACCATCTCGCGCTTTGCCGACGTGGACGAGGCAGTGCAGAACGAGATCGACGCCGGCATTCCGGTGGGCGAGATCATGCGGACCGACGTGGTGCGCGTGCACCCGGACACCCTGCTGCGCGATGCCGCAGAGTTGCTGTTGCACCACAAGTACGGGTGCTTGCCCGTGACAGAGGGCGACAGGCTGGTGGGCATCGTGACCGAGGCGGACTTCCTGAAGCTGACCATCAGCCTGCTGGATGCCGTCGAACATCCCTAGGCAGGCCGCCTTAACGGTTTGGACACAAGCCGCCCGGCTTTCAGGGCGGCTTTTCACTTGAAAGGATCAGGAGACATGACAGCAGCTAAGAATCTTTCCATCGTGATCGTCTTCGCAGCCCTGCTGGGGCTGCTCGGCATCGGCGGCTTCATGCTCTTCCAGGACATGGAAGGGCCGGAAGTCATCCTTACCCCGGATACGGGGCGCGCCTCGCCGCATCAGGACCTGACCCTGACCCTGCGCGACAAGAAGTCGGGCGTCCGGTCCGTCACCGTCACGGTGAAAAAGAATTCTCACTCGCTGGTCGTGCTCGACAGCGCCTTCGCCGATGGCCGCCGTGAACAGCGCGTGACCTTCAACCTGAAGGATGCGGGCCTGAAGGACGGCGCCTTCGACCTTGAAGTGCGCGCCACCGACACCTCGCTGGCCGGGTTTGGCAAGGGCAACACCACCACCAGGGTCTACCCCATGCGCCTGGACACCCAGCCCCCGCGCGTTTCGGTAAAGAGCATGCCCCCCTACGTGCGGCGCGGCGGCACCGGCTCCATCCTCTATTCGATCAACGAGGACGTGGAACGCACCGGCGTGAAGGTGGGCGACCTGTACTTTCCGGGGTTCAAGCAGCCCAGCGGCGACTACCTGTGCTTCTTCGCCTTTCCGCACTATCTCGCCGTGGCCCAGTACGCCCCGGAAATCACTGCCGTGGACCTTTCCGGCAACGCCATGGCCAGCCGACTGGTCATTCGTCCGCTGGACAGGGTGTTCCGGCATGACAACATCAACATTTCGGAAAGCTTTCTGGCCAGCAAGATGCCCGAATTCGAGCAGGACGTGCCCGGCGAGCTGAGCCCGCTGGAGCGCTTCCTGAAGGTTAACAACGAACTGCGCGCCTCCAACGAGCAGAAGCTGCTGGAAATCGGCAAGGATACCGCACCCGCCATGCTCTGGCACGGTGCGTTCCTGCAACTGCCCAACTCGGCCACCCGCGCCGGATTTGCCGACAACCGCAGCTACCTGCACAACGGACAGAAGGTGGACAACCAGACCCACCTCGGCCTTGACTTCGCCTCGCTGGCCATGGCCGAAGTACCCGCCTCCAACAGCGGGCGCGTGGTCTTTACCGGGCATCTTGGCATCTACGGCAACCTTGTCGTCATCGACCACGGCCTTGGCCTGCAAACCCTGTACTCGCACCTCAGCGAGATTTCGGCCAACGTGGGCCAGCAGGTGAAGAAGGGCGACATCATCGGCAAGACCGGCACCACCGGCATGGCAGGCGGCGACCACCTGCACTTCGGGGTGACCATTGGCGGGGTGCAGGTGCAACCGCTGGAATGGCTGGACCCGCACTGGATCGAGGACAACGTGACGGCACGCCTGAAGTAGTGCCCGCCCTGCCCGGCCACGAGGCCAGGCGGGAAGGGAATGCGAACGAATGCGGGGAGCCCCTGGGCTCCCCGTTTTTATTTCTTTTTTCAGCGGGTTGAAGGAGCTTGCCGGAACGATGGCGGGCTCCGGAACGCTCGGCAGGAATCAACACCCTTCATCTGCAACTTCAAGAATGGGCCACGACAGGAACTGGCGGCAAGGCCCCCGTTCCGCCGCAGGCGAACAGCCGCTGGCACGGGCGCGAGCACCGGCATGCTCCGCTCCGCCTTGTTCTTGCCCTGCTACTGGACCAGAAAAGCCTTCAGGGCCACCGCGTTGTTGCGGGCTTCGTCCCGGGCCGCGAACAGCAGCGTGACCCGGCCTTGCTCAGTCGCCAGCCTGCGCAGCAGGGCAAGGTCCGGGTGTGCGGAAACGCGCAGTTCCGCATGGTAGCGCGCCTGGAATTCCTGCCACCGGTCTGGATCATGCCCGAACCAGCGACGCAGGGCGTCGGACGGGGCCACGCCGCGCAGCCAATGGTCGATGCGGGCGGCATCGCGCGCAAGTCCGCGCGGCCACAACCGGTCAACCAGCACGCGCAGTCCGTCATCCGCATCGGAGGCATTGGCGGCATCCGCCTGTGCCGTCCCGTACACGCGTCGTACGCGCAGTTCCGCCATGGGCGCCTCCTTTGCCTGCCGCACCGTCACAGGCCGTTTCCCATCAAATGCGACCTTGAATGTCTTGTGGCAAGGGCCCGCAGCGACATGGACCCAATGCCCGCCGCTCCCCTTCCGTACACCACGGTCGTCGCCGCACCTTTCCGCCCGCCCCGCTGCCCGCCCGCAATAACGGAAAACGGGCGGCCCGAAGACCGCCCGTCCGTACAAGCATCAACGTGAGTCCGGCACGCGCATGGCGCGCAAGCCGTCTGCCACGTCTACCACTTTTTGGCGCGCTGGGCCTCCAGGGCCTTGGCCTGTTCCTCGAAGTTGGCGAACCCGGCCTGATGCAGGGCGTCGGACACGGTGCCCGCCCAGTCCCAGGTGGCGTAGATGACCGGCTTGTGGAAGGTGGCCCGGAATTGTTCCAACTCGGACCGATAGAACTTTTCCTTGGCCGTTTCCAGGCTTTCGCGCAGCAGTTCGTGCAGGCGGCGCAGTTCGCCTTCGTACCAGTCCATCAGGTCTTCGGCCTGAGTGTACTTCTTGAGGATGTGGCCGTAGCCCTTTTCCTCCAGCAGCGCACGCAGGTTGGCCAGATGCTGGTCGCGCAGCCAGTTGCCCAGTTCCGAGGTGGGGATGTTTTCGGCCTCCACCTCGGCCATGTCCAGCTTGGTCTGGTAGTAGGTGTCGGGCACCACGGAGGCGGACACGATGCCCGCGATGGCAACCAGACCGCGCAGGATCTTGCTGTTGGACACGCCCTGGCCGCAGAAGCCCACCTTGCGGGCGCACTTCTGGCCGGTGAAGATGGTAACCAGGATGGCCCAGACCACGGCGGGGTCTTCCTCGTCGTAGATGTGGCCGAGGCGCGCGTTGTCGCGGTCGGTGGCCAGCACCATCTGGGTCATGTCGTTGGAGCCGATGGAGAAGCCGTCGAACTCCTCGATGAACTGCTTGGCCAGCACGGCGTTGGAAGGGATTTCCGACATCTGGATCATCTTCAGCCCGTCGACGCCGCTCTTCAGCTTGTGCACCTGCTCAAGGTAGCGGCGCATGGAGCGCGCTTCTTCCAGGGTGCGCACGAAGGGCAGCATGAGTTGCAGGTTGCACCCGCCGTACACGCCGCGCGCCAGCTTGAAGGCCTCGATTTCCCAGTCGTGCAGGTTGCGCGACACCCCGCGGAAGCCCAGCATGGGGTTGTCTTCCATCTGCTCGAACAGGTTGCCGCCCAGCAGGTTGCGGTACTCGTTCGACTTGAAGTCGGTGGTGCGGTAGACGATGTCCTTGCCGTAAAAGGCCATGGCGAACAGGGCCAGGCCCTGCGACAGGGTCTGGACGTAGTGTTCCTTGCCGGTGCGGAACCCGCGCGAACGGATCAGGGCGCGGATCTTGTCCGGCACGGCGCGCATGTCGTCCATTTCCTTCTGCAGGCCGCTGCGCAGCCCCACCTCGTGACGCAGGCGGGCGATCTTGGCCAGCGCGTCCTGCACGGCGGGGATGTCCTCCACGCGTTCCACCTGGGCTCGCACGGCGGCCTCGATCTCGGCGCGGCGCTTCACCGTGTCGGGGTCGATGCCGTTGAGCAGGGCCAGCTGGTCGTCGTAGCCCATGATCACGCGCACGTGGTCTTCAAGGTCGATGGAGGTCTTCAGGATGTCGATGCGGCGGGTGGCCAGCTCCACGTGCTCGTCCAGCTTGTGGTCCAGCTCGCGCATCTTGCGGTGCATGACCAGCACCTGTTCGGTGCCTCGCAGGTTCTCGCGCGAGGCCAGAGCCTCGATTTCCGCCGACAGGCCGGTGATGTGGCCCACATACTCGCGCAACTTCATGTCGATGGCGATGAGCCCGGCAGACAGCTGCTCGCGCAGTATCTTGGACAGGCGGGAATCCAGTTCGCGCAGCTTGGCGTGCACGGCGTGGTCCAGTTCACCGCTGTCGAAGGCTTCCAGCGCCTGCGGATGCACGCCGATGTTGCCCAGCATGAATTCCGCGCGCAGCAGGCCCACCTCGAAGTCTTCCACCTCGCGCAGACGCGAGAGGAACATGGCCTGGCCCACGTCGGCCAGGATCAGGCCCACCTTGGTCTTGGTGGGGGGAAGCTTGGACAGGTCCATCTCGCCGCCCACTTCGCGCAGGGGCAGCATGCCGCGGTACACCCGGCCCCGGGTGCCGTCCACGGTCACTTCCTGGCCGTCAAGGGCGCGCAGGATTTCCAGGCGCTGGATGCCGATGACGGCGGGGATGCCCAGTTCGCGCGAGGTGATGGCGGCGTGGCTGGTGTCGCCGCCCACGTCGGCAAGGATGGCGGCGGCCACGCGCATGCCGGGCACCATGTCGGGGTCGGTGCGGTCGGCGGCGAGAATGTCGCCCTTGTTGATCTTGTTCAGCTCCAGCGCGGACCGCAGGAACTTCACCCTGCCCTGCCCGGCCCCGCGCGATGCGCCGTTGCCTTCCAGCAGCACCTCGGCCTGGGTGGCCGCCTTCGGGTCCACCTCGCGGCGGCGCATGAAGATGGTGTGCGGGTGCTTTTCCAGCTCTTCGTTCCAGCGGGTTTCGGGGCGGGCCTGCACGAACCACAGCCGGTCTGCCGAGTCGATGCAGAATTCGGTGTCCATGATCATGTCGCCGTAGGCGCGGCTGATGGCGCGCACGCCCTTGGCCACCTGTTCGGCCTGGGCCAGCGAAAGCGACCAGCGGTACGCCTCGATTTCGGGCACGGAAACCTTCTTGGTGCCGCCCTTCTCGTCGTAGACGATCTTCTTGTCCTTGCAGCCCATCTGGCGGATGACCACCTCGGGCCCGTCGTCACGCTGGAAGACGTAGAACTTGTCCGGGGTGACCATGCCGCCGACCACGGCCTCGCCAAGGCCGTAGCTGGCGTCCATGCCCACCAGGTCCTTGCGGGCGGTGCCCCGGCAGCCGGTGGCGGTGTCCGCGCTGAAGGCGGTGCCCGAAATGACCGGGTTGATCATGCGCATGATGCACACCGAGAGCGAGGTGTTCTCGATGGCCCATTCCTGCTTGGCCTTGATGGCGATGGATTCGTCGCCGGTGGCTTCGGCGCGGGCCTGCGCGTCCAGGATCGCCTCGCGGCGGTAGGTCATGGAACGCAGGTTGTAGGCCGATGCGCAGTCCCAGTGGTAGGCGGCGGACACGCGGCTGTCGCCCACGATATTCAGGTAGGTGTCCTGCAGGCCGGCAAAGGCCTTCTTGCGCGAGTCTTCGCCGGCGGCGGAGGAACGCACGGCCACGGGCACGTCTTCGGCGCCCGCTTCCTTGCAGATGGAGCGGTAGGCCTCGCGTACGCATTCGTCCACGGCCTTGGGCAACTCCACGCACAAGATGCCTGCCTGTACCAGCACCGAGCGTTTGCGCAGTTGGTCGATGCCTTCCGGCGAGGTGGCAAAGCCTTCCACCACGTTGTTGACGAAGGTGCGCAGCTTGATCTGGGTTTCACCGGGCTTGGCCGAAGCCTGGGCGCGGATTTCCTTTGCCAGGTTGCGAACGAACTTTTGCAGGAACTCCGAGTCCTTGTTGATCTCGGGATCGTTCCAGTCGATGCGGTTGTATTCCCTGTCCACGGTGGCGCGGACGAGCGATGCGTTGACCCTGGTTTCGTCGAGCAGCATGTGGAATGCCTGCGACGATATGGCGCGGAACTCGGGTGCGCGGATTCCTTCGACCTGGCTGATGATGGCGGTGTTGTAGTTCTTGCCGCCGACCAGCAGTTCGGCATCGTCGCCGATGCGCACAATGTCGGCGCCGGTCAGCACCAGCTTCTTGGTGAGTTCGGAAATCTCGGCGCCAGCCTTGGCGGCCTTGGCCGCAGGCTTTTCAACCGGAGTTTTGCCCATTCGTGAATCCTCCTGTGGGGGATAGAAACGCTTGCCTGAAGGTCCGATACCCGAAAACGACGGTCTTGTCCCACGCGCACGGGGCGTGGCGTGATCAACCGGTGGGTATCATGCAGGGGGCTGGCATGGGGTGCCGGTCTCCTTATGGTGGGTTCTCGCATCGTCGCCCGCGACCCGTGCATGCCGGGCCGGGCGGTGCCTGGTACAGCCGAAAGATGTATCCGCGCGCGGCCCGCAGTGGTGGGGGGCCGCGCGCGGTAAGTCTGCTTACGGGTTCAGCGGTTCGCCGCAGTAGGGGCAGAAGTCGATGCCATCCATGGTGATGGGCCGCGAGCACGCCGCGTTGGGGCAGGTGCGCGGGATGGGCCCAAGCTCCACGATCAGCTCACCCTCGCGCACGGGCATCATCTGCTTGCTTTCGCGGTAGTCGGCGGTTTTCAGCACGCGCTTGACCATGCCGGAAACCGGGGCCAGCACCGCCTTTTCCTGCTTCATGATGGAGATGTTGAACAACTCCTCGCCCTGCTTCACCACGTCGCCGGGGTGCACGTACATCACCCACAGGTCGCCGTTGCTGGGCGCGGCCACATGCATGGGGTTGGACGGGTCGGCCTTTTCCGAGCCCTTGCCATCCGACACGGCGGCCTTGGCCACCTGCACCTCGCAGCTCATGAACTCGGAATCGAGCACGTAACGCACCACGCTCATGCCCGCCTCGTTGGGACGAGAGATGCTGAGCAGCGCCAGATGGTGCGGCTTGCCGTTGGAATCGACGAAGTTCAGGTCCTCGCCGGGGGCCACGCCCTCGAACCACACGTCCAGCGGCAGGTTGTTGGGGTTGCCGAAGCGGGCCCGCAACTGGATGGTCTTGATGGCGTCGCCGGGGTGGTTCAGGTACAGGACGAACTCTTCTTCCGTGGGCTTGCGGCGCATGATCTCGACGTAGCCGCGCTCTTCCGCCGCCAGGTCCACGTCGGCCAGCGCATCGAGGGGCGATGCCTCGGTGCGCGAGGCAATGGCCTTCTTCCACTCGTTGCCGAAGGCGCTTTCGTACACCCAGTCCGCCGGAAAGCCGAGGGGCAGCTTGCCGAAGCGGCCCAGCAGCAGGTTGCGGAAGGCGTCGTTGCAGTCCTGGTAGATGGACAGGCGCGCCTTGCGCATTTCCGCCGTCAGGTCGGCCTCGTCGTGCCGGGCCACGTGGTCCAGCACTTCCAGCAGGTAGCGCACTTCTTCTTCGCCGCCGCGCTTGTAGGCGTTGGTCACGGCCAGGAAGGCGGTGTTCCAGGTTACCTGCGAGCCGGGCGTCACGTCGTGGTAGCGCACGATCTTGCGGGTGCCCGCCAGGAACTTGAGCATGTACGGCAAAAGGTGGATGTACCCCTGCTTCATGGCCCCTTCCTGCGACGACGAGGTGGCCCCGCCGGGCATGGCGTGCTCGACCACGTCGTGGTCGATGCCCTGGAAGTACGGCGCGCAATAGCGGTCGTAGTACGGCATGATCTGCTTGAGCACGAAGTTGCAATCGCGGATCATGTTCTTGTTCAGGTTGGTCTTCAGGCCCAGTTCGTCCTCGAGGTAGGCGGCAGTTGCCAGCACGTCGCCCTGCCCGTACGAGCGCACCGAAGCACCGAGGGCGGTGTCCACGATGTGCGCACCCGCCTTGGCCGCCGCGCCCACGGAGGGCACGAACAGACCGTCGGTATAGTGGCGGTGGTAGTGCAGCACTAGCGAGGGCCAACGCTTGCGCAGGGCGGAAACCAGGGCGGTCATGAACCGGGGCGGGCACATGCCCGCCATGTCCTTGAGGCCCAGGATGATCATCTTCGCGGCCTGGTCGGGACCGCCCCCGGCCACGCTGCCCACCATGCGCAGCACCGCCTCGGTGACGCCGAGGTAGTGGTCCACGTCGAAACCCTTGGCCCACGACAGCGACAGAGCCGGTTCGAAGACCACGTCGGTGCGGTTCAGCGCCACTTCGGCGAAGGGCCGCATGTTCTCGATGTGGTTCAGGAAGTCGAAGCAGCGGATGATGTGGTGGGTGTCGCACACCATCTCGCCGGTCATGCGCATCAGGTTCCTGGGCTGCGGCTTGTACCCCAGCACGTTGGTGGAGCGGATCAGGATCTGCTTCAGCGTCTTTGGCGCGAAGCGGTTCCATTCCTTCGCTTCCGAGAAGGGGTAGGTCATGTTGGCCATGAGCGCCACGTGGAAGTGGGCGCCGCCGCCGTTCTCGATGGAGAAGAACCCGCAGTTGTCCAGGTACGGGCCGATCAGCTCGTCTTCCGCCAGGCGGAAGCGGTTGCCGCTGTTCGACTGGGTCATGTCGCGGGGGGTGGTGTCGGTGAAATGCACGTGACCCGCATCGCGCAGGTAGTCCAGCAGCGCGGTGCGGTCGCCGGTGGGGTACGGCGAGGGCGCGCGGCGCACGGTGCCGGGAATGTGCGGCAGCACCGGCTCGAAGCGGGGCATGCGCGGGGTTTCGCGGGTGCGGTATTCACCCAGTTGCACGTAGGGGTTGTAGCCCTTGGCCGAAACCTCGGCCACCAACCGGGCCAGGCGCTCCGCCTCCGGGGCGAGGTCGGAGTAGCACATCAGTTCCGGCGTGTTGGCGATGAAGTTGGTGTCCAGGTCGCCCGCGCGGAACTTGGGGTGCTTCAGCACCTGCTTGTAGAACGGGACGGTGGTCTTGATGCCGCCGATGACGTACTCGCCAAGGCAGCGTTCCATGATGCCGAGCACCTTTTCCCAGCCCTGCCCGTAGGCGATGAGCAGTGAACCCGCCGAGTCGTAGTTGGACGGAAACTCGTAGCCCGCGCACATGTTCGAGTCCAGGCGCACGCCGGGGCCGCCGGGCGACACGTAGCGGCTGACAAGGCCCGAGTTGGGGGCGAAATGGTTCTGCGGGTCTTCGCAGTTGATGCGCACCTGCATGGCCACATGCTGCGGCGTGGTGTTTTCATCGGTGAAGCGCAGCTTCGCGCCGAAGGCCACGGCGATCTGTTCTTCCACAAGGTCGATGCCGTAGCGGCACTCGGTGATGCCGTGCTCCACCTGAAGGCGGGTGTTCACTTCGATCAGGTACGGCGTGCCGTCGGCGGTGACCAGGAATTCCACGGTGCACAGCGAGTGGTAGCCCACCTCGCGCACCAGCATGCGCGAGTATTCCTTCAGCCGTTCGCGCAGTTCGGGGGTGATGCCCGACCACGGCGACGGGGTGATCTCGATGAGCTTCTGGTGGTTGCGCTGCACGGTACAGTCGCGTTCGTCAAAGGCGAACACGTTGCCGTACATGTCGGCGATGACCTGGATTTCGATGTGGCGCACCGAAGGCAGGTACTTTTCCACGTACAGGCGCGGATTGCCGAACGAGGCCTGCGCCATGGTGGACGCCTTCATGAAGGCGTCGGAAAGTTCTTCGGCGCGATGGATGGCGAAGATGCCCCGGCCACCGCCCCCGCCTTCCGCCTTCAGCATGACCGGCAGGCCGATCTCGTCGGTGATGGTGCGCGCGGTGGGAATGTCCACGGCTCCTTCGGAACCGGGAACAACGGGAATGTTCAGCTTCTTTGCCAGCTTGCGGACCTGCACCTTGTTGCCGAGCAGGTTCATGGCCTCTGCGGTGGACCCGATGAAGGTCAGCCCGGCGGGCTTGCACTTGGCGGGGAAGCGTTCGTCTTCGGAGGCGAAGCCCCATCCGGGATGGATGGCGACGATGCCGCGCTGCTTGGCCAGCGCGATGATGTGGTCGATGTCCAGATACGCTCTGGGGTCGGAACCCAGCAGCAGCAGTTCCTGCGCTGCGGAGGCGGCCGGAGAGGTCTTGTCGATGTCGGTGGCGGTCATGACGGCCACGGCATCGAAGCGTTCACGGATGGAACGGCAGATCCGGCGGGCCGGGATGCCCCGGTTGGCCACCAGAATAGCCTTGCCCCTCACCTCTTCCAACACCTGCTCGAAGGTCTTGATGCCCATCTAATCCTCGGTATCCTGGCTGTCCGGCCCGCAACGGGCGACCGGAATTGACGTGCGCGCATGCGCGGGGCGCATGGAATACGGATCACGAAGGTATGGGCGTGATGCTGCCGGAGCGGAGTATGTGTTCCCTGCCCGAAATGACAATCCGCAGGCCCCCCTGCGGTTCGAGTCCAAGAATCCTGCCCGGACAGTCACCCACTTCGCCACCGTGAACCACAACCCCACGGCCTACCCAGGCAAGATGCTTTTCCGCGCACGATACGAAATCGGCCCCACCGGCGCGTAGAACTTGCGCTTCATAGCAGAAACGCGACTCTTCCACAAGATGGCGCCACAGTGTCAACGGCGTGGCGGAAATGCCATGGCCGACAAGGCTTGCGGCGGGCACCGCCCAGCCCTGGCGCAGGGCCTGGGGCGGCGGTGCCGACACCACGTTGATGCCGATCCCCGCCAGCACCACCCCACGTTTTTCCTCTATCAACATGCCGCCCACCTTGGCGTCGCCCAGCAGCAGATCGTTGGGCCACTTGAGCTGCACGGGCACGCCCAGCGCGTTGAAGGCCTCTGCAAACAGGCAACCAAGGGCGATGGCCGCCGTCTCGGTGGCGAACACCCCGACGGCTGGCAGCCGCAAGGCAGCGTAGATGTTGCCCGGCGGCGATTCCCACGGGCGGCGCAACTGCCCGCGCCCGGCCCGCTGCGATACGGCCAGCACGGCCCCCCATTCCGGAAGGGCTCCGGCGGCGGCAAGTGCGTGGGCCACGTCAAGGCTGGAGGAGCACGGCCCGCACACGATCACCGGCGGTGCGACCGGGGCGGACGCACATGGCCGAGAAACTGCCGGCGCCCCGGTACAGTCGGCCCATTCGTGGAACGTCGCCAGCATGGGCGCCCCGCCCACGGTTACGGGTGTGAATCCGGCGATCACGGACAGATCGTCGGCCCAGCCCGGCAAGCCGCGCAGGGCTTCGGGCGACAGCGGATCGGCCATCCAGCGGGCGGCGTCGCCAGCAGGCAGGCCGGGGACTGCGCCAGATGAAGGTTCGGCGGGCGGCAGCGGCAACCCTTCGTGCAACAGATGCACAACAGGAGCGCCCTGCCCCTTCCGGCTGGCGGTATCGCCCGAGGTTGCGCCGGAACTTTCAGGCCGGACAGTGCCACCGGATACGTGTTCTCTGGGCATGGCGCCTCTGGAATGGCAGTTCTGGATATGTGCGGGAATTTTCCACGGGGACGGGGCGTTGCGCGACCTGTCGCATTTCCGTCCGGGCCGAAATCGGGTACGCTCATCCCCATGAAGACATACCTTGTGGGCGGAGCCGTGCGCGACCTGCTGCTGGGCAGGCCGATACACGACCATGACGTGGCCTTCGAAGGCCACGCGGCGTGTTTTGTACGGCAGAACCCGGGTGCCCGCAAGGTTGGCCGCGACGTTGACGTGTACCTGCTGGACGGCGTGGAGCACATGCCCTTGCGCGGCACGCTGGATGAAGACCTGGCCGCCCGCGACTTCACCATCAATGCCCTGGCGCTGGCCGAAGCGGGAGTGGTGCATGCCCACCCGCAGGCGTTGCGCGACCTTGCGGACCGCGTGCTGCGCCCGGCATCACCCACGGCGCTGGCCGACAGCCCGGTGCGGGCCTTTCGCGCCGCGCGCTTTGCCGCGCAGTTTCCCGATTTTTCAGTGCACGCGGAAACGCTGGACCAGATGCGCGTCGTGGCACAACGCGGTGTACTTGCCGACCTGCCCGCCGAACAGGTGTGCCGCGAAACCCTGAAGGCCCTGGCCGCCCCCTGTCCCGGCCGCTACCTGAAGGTGCTGCACGCGGGCGGCTGCCTGCTGCCGTGGTTTGCCGAACTGGCCGGGGCTGACGGAGTGCCCGCCGGGCCCGCGCGCTATCACAACGGGTCGGTGCTGGACCACGTGGCGCGGGTCATGGACATGGCCGCCGTGCTGGCCGGGCATGCGTCCCGTGCCAGGGATAACGTGCCATCGCCTTCCCTGGCGGATTCTGCCACGGCGGATGGCGCGGGCGCGCAAGCCCGCTCCGCGCGGCAGCCCCCGCCCGAACTGGCAGCATGGATGGCCCTGTGCCACGACCTTGGCAAGGTGACCACGGCGGCGGACGTGCTGCCGCATCATTACGGGCATGAAGATCGTGGTGCGCCGCTGGCGCGTGCCATGGGGATCCGGCTGTCCATGCCCACCAGGTTCATCGAGGCGGGCGAGGCGGCGGCCCGGCTGCACATGCGGTTGGCCCGCCATGCGGAACTGCGGCCCGGCACACGGGTGGACCTGTTGCTGGCACTGCACACACGCGGCCTGCTGCCCGCCATGCGATTGCTGGTGCTGGCCGACGGCACCGGCAAGGGCATGAGCACCGGACCGGACTGCGCGTTGCGGCAACCGGAAGGCGCATCCCCTGCCCCAGGTACGGATGGCGACGCTGCTTCCGGAAGGGCATCCCCGTCTTTGTCCGACCCCGAGGATCCCGTGGCCCCGTACGCTCCTCCCGCCATCCCCGCGGCCTGCCTGACCCGGCTGGAAACGCTGCGCCAGCGCACCGAGGCCGAACTTGCCGTGCTGCTGGCCGTCAAGCTGCCGCCGAACCTGTGCAACAAGGGCGCGGCTTCTGGCGCACACCTGCGCGAATTGCGCAGCATGGCCCTTGCCCGGCTGGATGAACGCACCGGTACGGTGACCGACTGACCGGCCGGCCAGTCCTGATCGCACGGCCCGCCCGGTCAGTCCGGATCGGCAGCGCTGCCCAGATCGCCAGGGCAGTTCTGGCGTCCGGGCACGCAGTGGGCTGTCGCCGTGCCCTCCCTTCTCCCCTCCCAGAAAATGCAAAAGGCCCGGCGACATGTGCCGCCGGGCCCCGTATGCGTCAGTCTGCGTCGGTTGGACGACCGCTTCGACTAGCCCTTGAAGGCCTTTTCGAAGTTGGGCACCACCTGCTTCTTGCGGCTCATCACGCCGTCGAGCCACACCGACTTGCCTTCGGCCTTCACGCCGAACGCCTTTTCGACCACGGAGGCGTCGTCCGAAACGATCAGCATTTCGGAACCTTCCTTCATGATGTCGGTCAGCAGCAGGAACACCGAGTGACGGCCTTCGCCCTTCACCTTGGTGATTTCTTCGTACAGGCCGGCCTTCACGGGCTCGAGGATGGACAGGTCCACCACTTCCAACTGGCCGATGCCGACCTTCTTGCCGCCCATGTCGAAGTCCTTGTAGTCGCGGAAGACCAGGTCCTTCATGGACGCGCCTTCAACGGCGGACTTCACCTTGAACATTTCCATGCCCAGGGCCATCACGTCGGCCACGCCCGCGATCTTGGCAAGGGCTTCGACGGCCTTCTTGTCTTCGGGGGTGCAGGTGACGGACTTGAACATGACGGTATCGGACAGGATGGCGCACAGCAGGCCGCCAGCGATGGCCTTGGGCACTTCGATGCCGTAGAAGTCGTACATCGCCTTGATGACGGTACAGGAGCAGCCCACCGGCCACACCCACATTTCCAGCGGGTTGGAGGTGGTCACGTCGCCCAGCTTGTGGTGGTCGACCACGCCCAGGATTTCGGCGTCGGACAGGTCGGCGGGCAGCTGCGCACGCTCGGTGGTGTCAACCAGGATGACCTTCTGGCCAGCCACGGAGGTCACCACTTCGGGGGCCTTCAGGCCGAACTTGCCGAGGACGAAGTCGGTTTCGGGGGTGCAGGCACCCTGAGCGACGGGCTTGGCTTCGATGCCGCGCTTGGTCATCAGGTCGGCAACGCCGATGGCGGCGATGATGGAGTCGGTATCGGGGTTCATGTGACCAAGAACAAGAGCTGCCATGTCGGTTTTCCTCCGTTGCATGTGGCATTGGGGTTTGGTGCTGCGAGTAGCTCGCATGCTGCTGCGAAATTGTTTGTGCCAAATAGCACAAACATTCCCGGCTGCCAAGTACCCCCACCCCCTGCACGGTCAATTTCCGGTGACGAATTCGAATCAGATGAATGAAGCCGCCGACGCGGCCAGCAAGGCCAGCGCGAAGGCCACGTAAGCCCGGCGCAGGCGCAGCGCCAGCATGCCGCCCATGGCCCCCACAAACCACACGTGGCCCCAGGCAATGCCGGGCACAGCGGGAAGATGCCCGATATAGTTGGACATCAACTCGATAGTTCCCACAAGCACAAGCAGGCACACGCAAAACAGGCCCAGGTTCAGGGCAAACAGTTCACCCAGCGAACGCACCATGATGCGCCACAAGGGCGAATCGCCCTTGCCGGGATGTTCGGCCACCCTGCCCCAGTGCAACAGGTCGGTGTACTGCTGGTTGCGCCAGCGGCGATGCAGGTATTCCACGTGCGCACCGGCGAGGGCTGCGGGCAGCGTGAGCAATACGGGAATGGCCAGCTGCCCGGCGGATTCCAGGCCGAAATGCCCGGCAACGCTCAGGGCCAGCAGCAGGGAAATGATGGAATTTGGGGGGATGTAGGTGCCAGCTGGAAACAGGTCGAGCCAGAACAGCTCAAGAAAGATGGCGATGTGCATGGAAAGCCCCCACTCGCCGGTCATGACGGCCCACAGAAAGCCGATGGCGAGCGGGCGTTCCAGAAAGCCCAGGTTCAGCGAAAAGCGCAGCAGCGAAAAAACGGCAAAAAAAAAGCGATGGGCAGCGCCAGGGTGAGCACGGGCAGAAAATCGGTCATGACCATCCCTTTATCTGCACCGGTTCGTTGGGTACGCAGCGAAAGTCCAGGGACACGGAGTGGCGGTTGAAGAAGCGCAGGCAGGCTTCGTCATCGTCGGAAACGGAAACATGCGCGCACAGCTGCTTCTTGCCGGGGGTGTAGTGCAGGTTGCCGATGTTCAGGGTGCTCATGCCCACTCCCGCATCGAAGGCGCGGCGGGCGTCTGCGCACGTGGCGAAGAGCACGAGCGTGTCGTGCCCGTCGTCGGTGCGCCCGGTACAGTATTCTGCCAGGGCGTCCACCCGCACGAAGTGCACTTCCACCCGGCCCGGAATGGCCAGCGAGACGATCTGCTGTTGCAGGTCGTCCGCCGCCATGGCGTCGTTGGCCACCAGCAGGCGCCGCGCCCCCGTGTAGGGCAGCCACGCCTCGATGATCTGGCCGTGCACCAGGCGGTTGTCTATGCGGAACCAGAGCATGACACTACCCGTTCTTGACCCGGCTGCGCAGCAGTTCGCCTGCCGCAACAATGCCCTTGGTGCCTGCGTCGCGCGCATCGCGCGAAAGGGATGCCAGGTCGCCGACGCGCCCGCCGAACACCTTGAGAAGCATGGGCAGGTTGACGCCGGTCAGCACTTCCACGTTGCCCTTGCCCAGCAGGGCCAGGCTGAGGTTGGTGGGGGTGCCGCCGAACATGTCGGTAAGGATCATCACGCCGCGCCCGGTATCCAGGCGCTTCACCGCCTCGTTCAGCCGCTTTACCGTCTCGTCCACTTCCAGCGAGACGTCCACGCTGATGGAGGCGCAATCCTGCACCGGGCCAAGGATGAATTCTGCGGCGCGCAACAACGCCGCACCATAGTCGGCGTGGGTCACCAGAATCACGCCGATGCGCGATTCCGCGGCGGCCAGACCGTCTTCGGGCTTGCTGCCGTTGCCCTGGGCAACGCTTCCTGCCCCCTTGCGGGTCTGCCCTGCGTGATGCTGTTCTGTGGTAGACATACTGGTGCGTTCAGACCGTGCCTGATGTGGTTGAAACAAGGTGCAGGGACGACATGCCGTCCGGTGAAATTCCGGGCCGACACGCCACGGCGGCCCGTGACAACGACGCCTGGATGGCTGCAAGGGCCGGATGCCATCCGCCACTGCCGGGTGGTGCGACTACTGCGGCCCCGCCGGTTACTGACAACCGCTGGCGGCTGAGACCATCCGGCACCATCCGGGGCCCTGGGGCCAGTTGGGTCCAGCCGGGATCGGTCGCAGCCGGTCACCTGTGGAGACGGCGCACGCTCAGCCCAGCTCCATGTGGCGGTGCTCTATCGATACGGCATAATCAGATTTTTTCAAGGCGCGAAGCAGGGCCTGCGCCACCGAGACCGAGCGGTGCCGCCCGCCGGTGCAGCCGATGGCGATGGTCAGGCGGTAGCGCCCTTCCGTCTCGTACTGAGGCAGCAGAAAATGCAGGAAGTCCAGCAGCTTCGCCAGAAAGGCATCACCATGGCCCGCTTCCAGTACGTACTTGGCCACCGGCTCGTCCAGGCCGGACAACGGGCGCAGATCGGGCACGAAGTAGGGGTTGGGCAGAAAGCGCAGGTCGAACACCAGATCCGCATCGACAGGCACGCCGTACTTGAACCCGAAGGTGACGATGTTGATGCGCAAGGAGCGGATGCGCCCCTGGATGGTGCTCCACTTCTTCTGGATGACCCGGCGCAGGTCGTGGATGGAATAGCTGGAGGTGTCCACCACGAGGTCGGCGGTTTCGCGCACCGGGGCAAGGCGCAGCCGCTCCTGCTCCAGGGCCTGTTCCAGCCCCATGCCTTCGCTTTCCAGCGGGTGCGGGCGGCGGGTGGTGGCGTAGCGCCGGTTGAGTACGGCGGGATTGGCCTCTATGAACACCACCGCCGGGCGCACGCCCATGCCCTGCAACCGCTCCAGTGACTTTTCCAGGTTGCGCACGAAATTGCTTTCGCGCAGGTCCATGCCCAGCACCAGCCCCTGGTAGTGGGACAACGCCTCGCGATTCAGGATGGTGACCATCTGCGGGGCAAGACTGGCGGGCAGGCCGTCCACCGTGAAGTAGCGCAGGTCTTCCAGCACGTTGAGAACCGTGCTTTTGCCCGCGCCGGACAATCCGGTGACGATGATGACGGGAAAGTCGGCGGCAGCCACCGGGCTGCCCGCATCAGCGCCTCTGGCAAGCGATGCGGGGGGCATGCCTTCCGGAGCATGGCCCGGGATGGGGACCGAAGCGGGTGCCGGGGATGCCCCGGCGGACGTGCCCGGTGCACCGGGCGAATCCGCCGGGACGGTAGCTGTGTCGGGCGGCGTGGCCTTGCTTGGCATGGCTGGTTCCTCTGGCGGCGTTGCGCCGAATGCCGTTGCAGGGCGCGCTGCGTGCTGCGCGTGGCGGCTACATGTAGAGGACGCGCGTTACGACGTGGCGACGGCGGGCAAGCCGCCGCCTTCCACGGCACGCCCACGGCAGGCCGTAACGGGCACGGCGGACAATGAACTCAGGTGGTGTGCATGATCGCGCGGAAGGCATCGCCGTCCGGCGCATCAAGCATGGCGCGGCGGAACTGCGGATCCTTCAGCAGGCGCGAGATGTGGGCCAGAATGCGCAGGTGCATGCCCGCCACCTGTTCCGGCGCCAGCACCAGGAAAAAGAGGTGGCAGGGCTTCATGTCCAGCGCGTCGAAGTCGATGCCCGGCACGCTGCGCCCCATGGCCACCACGATGTCGCTGATGTTCGCCAACTTGCCGTGAGGGATGGCCACGCCGTCGCCTATGCCGGTGGTGCCCAGCGATTCGCGGTCGTACAGCACGCCCAGCGCAACGGCGGCATCCACTTCGGGATGCCGCCGTACCACGGCCTGCACGAGTTCCGCCAGCACCTCTTTCTTGGTGCCGGCGGAGAGCTCGGGCAGGATCAGATCATCGTGAAGATACTCCAAAAGCCTCATGTATGGCGCCTAGACGACCGGATCGATAAGGCCGAAATCGCCGTTGCGACGCCGGTAGATGATGTTGACGCGTTCCACCTCGGCGTTCAGGAACACCAGAAACTCGTTGTCGCTCTGGTCAAGCTGCATGGCCGCCTCATCGACATGCATGGGCTTGGGGGCGAAGTGGTCGGTGCCGGTGATGGTCCGTTCCTCGCCCTCGCCCACGGTGCCGAAGGTGAACACGTCGATGCCCTTGCCCACTTTGTCGGACTGGACGGAACGGCGGCGATCCTTCTGCTTTTCAACCTGCTTGCGCAACTGCGATTCCAGCTTTTCCAGCACCAGGTCGATGGTGGCGTACATGTCTTCCGACTGTTCTACGGCGGAGAAGGTAAAGCCGTCGCCCGCCATCTGCACTTCCGCCTTGTGGCGGAACTTGTCGACGGAAAGGTTCACCTGCATTTCCAGGGCGGACTTGCCGACGAACCGGCCAAGCTTTTCAAGACGGCGGCGGGCGTACTTCTTCAGGTGGTCGGAGGGTTCGAAGTTCTTGAAGGTGAAGGCGATGTTCATACGCTCCTCCTGTGGTGAGAGGGGGGAATGCGGCGCGCGGCCCGCACGCCGGGTGCTGCTGCCGGGTGCGCCGCCGGAGACGGATGGCGCCCTGCGCCGGGTGC
>NZ_VRYY01000021.1 GCF_015731765.1 Nitratidesulfovibrio oxamicus | reverse complement strand
GGTCCGCGCCGAAACCGTGGGCTCGCACGAGGCCGCCGGGCGGGTGTTGTCCGAGGCGGTGTACGCGCGCTACTCCTCGCCCACCATGCACAGCGCGGCCATGGACGGCATTGCCGTGCGCGCGGCGGACACCTTTGCCGCGCGCGAGGGGCATCCCGTGGCCCTGCGCCGGGGCGAAACCTATCACCCGGTCAACACCGGTCACCCCATGCCCGAAGGGTGCGACGCCGTGGTGATGATCGAGCACGTGGCCCAGATCGACACGGATACCGTGGAAATCGAGGCCCCGGCCTTTCCGTGGCAGCACGTGCGGCGCATCGGCGAGGACATCGTGGCCACGGAGCTGCTGTTTCCGCGCAACCACCGGCTGGCCGCCTGCGACGTGGGCGCGCTGCTGTCCGGCGGTATCTGGGAGGTGCAGGTGTGGGAACGGGTACGCATGCGCATCATTCCCACCGGCGACGAGGTGCTGGACTTCACCACCAGGCCGGAGCCGGGCGCCGGGCAGGTGGTGGAATCCAACTCGCAGGTGCTGGCGGCCATGGCCCGCGACATGGGCTGCATCGTGGAACGCATTCCCCCGGTACCGGACAACCCCGACGCCCTGCGCGCCGAACTGGCCCGCAGCCTGGACGAGGGTGTGCACGTCACCGTGCTGTGCGCCGGGTCGTCCGCAGGCAGCAAGGACTTCACCCGGCAGGTCATCGCGGCGGAAGGCCGGGTGCTGGTGCACGGCATTCAGGCCATGCCCGGCAAGCCCTCGCTGCTGGGCGAATGTCGCGGGCGGCTGGTGGTGGGTGCGCCCGGCTACCCCGTCAGCGCGGTGGTCTGCTTCGACGAACTGGTGGCCCCGCTGGTGGCGTGGATGGGGCGCACCGTTCCGGCGGACCGCCCCGTCGCAGACGTGCATCTGACGCGCAAGGTGCCCTCCAAGCTGGGGGTGGAGGAATTCGTGCGACTGGCCGTGGGCCGTGTGGGAAACAGGCTGGTGGGCACCCCGCTGGGACGCGGCGCGGGCAACATCACCACGCTTTCACGGGCGCAGGCCGTGGCCCGCGTTCCCGCCCTGTCCGAGGGCGCCACCGAGCACGAGGTGCTGCGCGCCCGGCTGACCGTGCCCGAGGCGGTGCTGGACTCCATTCTGGTCTGCGTGGGCAGCCACGACAACACCCTGGACGTGCTGGCCGACGAACTGATGGGCGGCGAGCGGCCCTTCCGGCTCATCTCCACCCATGTGGGCAGCATGGGGGGCATCACCGCGCTGCGCGGCGGCTCGTGCCACTTCGCCGGGGCGCACCTGTTCGACCCGGAAACGGGGGACTTCAACTTTCCCTTCCTGGACAAGTACCTGCCCGACATGGACGTGCGGGTGGTGAACCTGGCCATCCGGCATCAGGGACTCATCGTGGCGGCGGGCAACCCCAAGAATATCGGTAAAGTGGAAGACCTTGCGCGGTCGGACGTGCGGTTCATCAACCGCCAGCGCGGCGCGGGCACGCGCATCCTGCTCGACTGGCACCTGGGGCAGGCGGGCATCGCGCCTTCGCTGGTGCAGGGCTATGACAAGGAAGAATTCACCCACATGGCCGTGGCCGTGAACGTGCTGACCGGCGCGGCGGACTGCGGCCTGGGCATCCATGCCGCGGCGCGGGCGCTGGGGCTGGATTTCGTGCCGCTGGCGCGGGAGCGGTACGACATCGTGATTCCCGCCACGCACATGGACGATGCGCGGGTACAGGCCATGCTGGCCCTGCTGCGGGACGAGCGGTTCCTGAAGCGGGTGGAAGCCATGGGCGGGTACGAGACGACACTGTCGGGCCGGGTGATGGAGAAGGGAATGGGGCTTGGGGGGTAGGGGCACGACACTCCTTTTTCCCCTCTCCCTGCCTTCCTCCCCCCCAAAAAACAGGCGCGTCGCCGTTGCAACACCTGCAACGGCGACGCGCCCTTCTTGCTTGCACACCAAAACGGGTTAGGTCCGCATGCCGGGTCGCCGTCAGGGCATTACACCCGTTCGGTCACCAGATTGCCCATGCTCACGGTGCCCACCAGCGTCCTGCCTTCTTCCATGATGTCGCCGGTGCGGTACCCCTCGCGCAGCACGCCGCTGACGGCCTGCTCGATGGCCACGGCTTCCTTCTCGAGTCCGAAGGTATAGCGCAGCATCATGGCCACGGAAAGGATGGTGGCCACGGGGTTGGCCTTGTTCTGCCCGGCGATGTCCGGGGCGGAGCCGTGGATGGGCTCGAAGATGCCGGGGCCGCTGGCCCCCAGCGATGCCGAGGGCAGCATGCCGATGGACCCGGTGATCACCGCCGCCTCGTCGGACAGGATGTCGCCGAACAGGTTCTCGGTGACGATGACGTCGAACTGGGCGGGCCAGCGCACCAGCTGCATGGCCGCGTTGTCCACGTACATGTGGGTCAGTTCCACGTCGGGGTATTCCCTGGCCACCTCGATGACCACGGCGCGCCACAGGCGCGACACGGCCAGCACGTTGGCCTTGTCCACCGAGCAGACCTTCCTGCTGCGCTTGCGGGCCGCCTCGAAGGCCACGCGGGCGATGCGGCGCACTTCTTCTTCATTGTAGATCATGGTGTTGTAGCTGGTGCGCAGGCCGTCGCGCAGTTCTTCCTCGCACACCGGCTCGCCGAAGTAGACGCCGCCGGTCAGCTCGCGCACCACCATCACGTCCAGGCCCTGCGCGGCGATGTCGGCGCGCAGCAGGCAGGCCCCGGCCAGTTCGGGCAGCAGGGTGGCCGGGCGCAGGTTGGCGAACAGCCCCAGCGCCTTGCGGATGCCCAGCAATCCCTTTTCCGGGCGGATGGCGGTGGGCAGCGCATCCCACTTGGGGCCACCCACGGCGCCCAGCAGCACGGCGTCCGCCGCCTTGCACGCGGCCACGGTGTCGTCCGGCAGGGGACCGCCCGTGGCGTCGATGGCCGCGCCGCCGATGAGCGCATTGGTGTAGCTGACGGTGTGGCCGAACTTCTTGGCCACCTTGTCCAGTACCTTCACGGCCTGTTCCACTATTTCCGGGCCGATGCCGTCGCCCGGCATCAGGCAGATATTCATGTCCATCTGGGTATCCTTTCTCGGTGACCGATGCGCGCTATGGGTGGTGCGGCGGCGGGACGGGGGTCCGGCCCGCCGCCGGAATGGTCAGGATTGGCTTCTCTCGCTTCCGCCTTTTTCCCTCGCGCCTGCAAAACCGGCATTCGAGGGATTTTGTTCTCCGGCGAGGAAGGCGAGTTCCGGGCGAAGGGAGTGTATTCTTGGATACTCGACCTTCGGACGGAACGAGCCTGACGAAGCCGGATGGCAAAAGGCCCGAATGCCTATGCCAGCTTCTCGCGGACGTAGGGGACGAGGCCCCCCTTATCCAGCAACTCCCGCATCGACGCAGGCAGCGGCGGGCAGGTGATGGTGGCCCCGGTGGTGCGGTTGGTGATCAGCCCCTTGGCCGCGTCCACTTCCACGGTGTCGCCGTCGGCGATCTTGTCCACCTCGTCGCCCACTTCCAGCAGCAGCAGCCCCATGTTGAAGGAGTTGCGGTAGAAGATGCGCGCGAAGCTGTGCGCGATGACCACGGGCATGCCCGCGCCCAGGATGGCGATGGGGGCATGCTCGCGCGACGAGCCGCAACCGAAGTTGCGCCCCGCCACCATCACGTCGCCGGGCTTCACGCGTTTCACCCAGCCTTCCTCAAGGCCGGCCATGCAGTTTTCGCCCAGCTTCCGGGTGTCGGTGGTCACCAGAAAGCGCGCGGGGATGATGGCGTCGGTATCGATATGCTCGCCCACCTTGTGGGCGGTGCCGGTGTAGCTCATGATGCGTAAACCTCCATGCGTGGCGTGTGGAACTGCCCCTGTCTACTGGGGCCTACAGGCTGCCGGGATGGGCGATGACGCCCGCCACGGCGGATGCGGCGGCAACTGCCGGGCTTGCCAGATAGACCTCGGACTCCAGGCTGCCCATGCGCCCGCGGAAGTTGCGGTTGGTGGTGGCGATGGCGCGTTCGCCGTCGGCCAGGATGCCCATGTGCCCGCCAAGGCACGGCCCGCAGGTGGCCGGGCCCACGATGCAGCCCGATTCCATGAAGGTTTCGATAAGCCCTTCCTTCAGGGCTTCCTTCCACACGCCGGGGGTGGCGGGCAGCACGATGCAGCGCACGCCCTTGGCCACCTTGCGGCCCTTCAGCACTTCCGCCGCCTCGCGCATGTCGCTGATGCGGCCATTGGTGCACGAGCCGATGACCACCTGGTCCAGGGTCACGCCCCGCACCTCGCCCACGGGCTTCACGTTTTCCGGCAGGTGCGGGCAGGCGACCACCGGGTCCATGCCGGATACGTCGAAGGTCAGCTCGCGTTCATAGGTCGCGCCGGGGTCTGCGGACAGGGGGGCGTCCTTGCGGCCGCGCGCGGCGGTGTAGGCAAGGGTCTTCTCGTCGGCGGCGAACAGGCCGACCTTGCCGCCCGCCTCGATGGCCATGTTGGCGATGGTCATGCGGCCTTCAACGGACAGGGCCTCGATGGCCGCGCCGTCGAATTCCAGCGCGCGGTACAGGGCGCCGTCCACGCCGATCTCGCCGATGAGGCGCAGGATCAGGTCTTTCGCGCCCACCCACCTGGGCAGGGTGCCGGTGAAGGTGGCGCGGATGGTGGGCGGCACCTTGAACCACGTTTCGCCAAGGGCCATGGCCCCGGCCACGTCGGTGGACCCAAGGCCGGTCGCAAACGCACCCAGCCCCCCGTACGTGCAGGTGTGGCTGTCTGCCCCCACCACCACGTCGCCGGGGCCGACCAGCCCCAGTTCGGGCAGCAGGGCGTGCTCCACGCCGCAGTCGCCGCCTTCGTAGTAGTGGGTGACGCCCATTTCCCTGGCGAATTCGCGGGTCAGCTTCACCTGCTGCGCCGAATCGATGTCTTTTTGCGGGGTGAAGTGGTCCATGACCAGCGCCACCTTGTCGCGGTCGAACACCTTTTTCGCCCCCATGGCCCGGAAGGACTTGATGGCGAGCGGAGCGGTGATGTCGTTTGCCAGAGCCAGCGAGACGCGACAGCGGACGATCTGCCCCGCGGCCATGATCGCCTCGTCGGTGTGCGCCTGCAGGATCTTCTGCGCAAGCGTATGTGCCATCTAGATGCCCTCCTTCTCTTGCTCTTCTTCTTTCTTTGCCAGGCGGTTCAGCGCGTTCACGTACGCGCGGGCGCTGGCCAGTATGATGTCGGGGTCGGACCCGCGTCCGACCGCGCTGCTGCCGTTCTGCCGCAGGCGCACGGTCACCTCGCCCTGGGCGTCGGTGCCGCCGGTGATGGCGGTGACCGAATACCGTTCAAGGCTGGGCGTGCGGCCCACCATTTCGCCGATGACGTTGAAGATGGCGTCCACCGGCCCCACGCCGAACCCGGCGGCGCGCTTCACCTCGCCCATGACGTCCATGACCACGGCGGCGGTGGGGGGCATGCCGGTGTCGCTGCACTGCACGGAAAGGTTCACCAGCCGGTACAGGTCGGGCAGGCGGTAGACCTCTTCAAGCACCAGGGCCTCGATGTCCTCGTCATAAATCTGCTTCTTCTTGTCCGCCAGCTTCTTTACCGCGTCGAACACCGTGACCAGCTGGCCTTCCTCCAGCCTGTAGCCCAGTTCTTCCAGCTTGTTCTTCACGGCGTTGCGGCCCGAATGCTTGCCGATGACGAGGTCTGTCTTGGTCTTGCCGATGGATTCCGGCGTCATGATCTCGTACGTTTCGCGGTTCTTGAGCATGCCGTCCTGGTGGATGCCCGATTCGTGCGCGAAGGCGTTGGCGCCCACGATGGCCTTGTTGGGCGGGATGGGCTGGCCGATGATCATGGAAAGCAGGCGGCAGGTGGGGAAGATCTGCTCGGTCACCACGCCGCAATCCAGCTGGTAGAAGTCGCGCCGGGTGTGCAGGGCCATGACGATTTCCTCGAGCGAGGCGTTGCCTGCCCGTTCGCCAATGCCGCTGATGGTCACTTCCGCCTGGCGGGCGCCCGCCTTCAGCGCGGCAAGGGTGTTGGCCACGCCCATGCCGAGGTCGTTGTGGCAGTGCACGCTGAACACGGCCTTGTGGCTGCTCGGCGTGTTCTCGATGACGTACCTGATGAGCCGCCCGAATTCCTCGGGCTGGGCATAGCCCACGGTGTCCGGCACGTTGATGGTGGTGGCACCGGCGTTGATCACCGCCTCGAACACCCGCACCAGAAAATCGGGGTTGGAGCGCGAGGCGTCCTCGGCAGAGAACTCCACGTTGCTGGTGTACCGGGCGGCATGGCGCACGGCGGCCACGGCCATTTCCACAACCTGGTCCGGTTCCTTGCGCAGCTTGTACTGCATGTGCACCGGCGAGGTGGCGAGAAAGGTGTGGATGCGCGGGTTTTCGGCTACCTTCACGGCGTCCCAGGCACGGTCGATGTCGGCGGGCATGGCACGGCACAGGCCCGCCACTTCCACGCCCTTCACGGCGCGGGCAATGGCCTGCACGGCCTCGAAGTCGCCCAGGCTGGATGCGGGAAACCCGGCCTCCATGATGTCCACGCCAAGGATTTCCAACTGGCGGGCCAGGCGGATCTTTTCCTGGAGGTTCATGGTGGCGCCGGGCGACTGTTCGCCGTCGCGCAGGGTGGTGTCGAAAATGCGGATGCGACCGGATTCGATGGTCATGATTCGTGCTCCTCTGGCTGTGGTCCGCGCCCGTTGCGGTTGGGGGCGGGACCATGGCGCTGATGCGCGGTCGTCACGTGCGGCGCGTGCGCCTGACGGATTGCTGCATCTGTTCGTTAGCTGCGCGCCGGCCCGGGAGACGGGACTCTGGCTGAGAGGAGGGTACACGTCCGCCCGGGAACGGCGTGCGTTCCTGACACGGAGGTACGGGGCGCTGCTACGACAACCCTAGGATAGGCTGCGTAGTAGCTTGTGATTGCGGCGGGGAATGATGACGAAGGTGTACACGGGACCAGAGATGAGGTAGCCCGCGAACACCAGGAAACCCAAGAGCTTGGGTTCGGAGGAGACGAGTACGAACAGCAGGATGGCGGTAACCATCGAGCTGAACGGATGGGCCTTGATGAGCCCGTATTCCTTGAAGGACGCGTAGCGCACGCGGCTCACCATGAGGAAGGCGAGCACGAAGGCGAGCGCAAGGCAGAAGCGCGGGAAGAACCCCGCGAACTGTTCGGGCACGTAGGGGCTGAACAGCACCAGCGTGGCCACGGCGCAACCGGCTGCCGGGATGGGCAGGCCGATGAAGAACTTCTTGGAGGTGGTGGCGGTGGAGATGTTGAACCGGGCAAGGCGCAACGCGCCGCACACAGCGAACAGGAAGGCGGCGGCAATGCCGAGGCGGCCATACTGGTGCAGCTGCCACTGGTACATCATGAAGCCGGGGGCCACGCCGAAGGCCACCAGGTCGCACAGCGAATCGTACTGGACGCCGAATTCGCTGGCGGTATTGGTGAGGCGGGCCACCTTGCCGTCCAGGCCGTCCATGAGGGCGCTGAACAGAATGGCCATGGCGCAGTCTTCGTACCGCCCGGAAACGGCCCACAACATCCCCAGGAAGCCTGCAAAAAGGCTTGCCGTGGTGAAGAGGTTAGGGAGGATGTACACTCCCTTGTGGATCGGGCGGGCGGGCTGTTCCATGGCCTTGCGGCTGTCCTGTGCCTTTCTGCGGTAGATGAACCGTTGGAATTGACGGGGGTTAGGCGTTGCGGCGCGCCACTATGGTCTGCCCGGCGAACACCTGTTCACCCACGTTCACCGCCGGAGAATAGTCGTCCGGCAGGTAAAGGTCAACCCGCGAACCGAAGCGGATCATGCCGAAGCGTTCGCCACGGGTCAGCACGTCGCCTTCATCGGTGCGGCACACGATGCGCCGGGCGATCAGCCCCGCGATCTGCACGAAGGTCCAGGTGGAGCCGCCTTCCCCGGTCATCTGGTAGGCGCAGCGTTCGTTGTCGGTGGAGGCCTTGTCCCACGCGGCATTCAGGAACTTGCCGGGATGATAGGCAATACCGGTCACGGTGCCCGCCACCGGGGCGCGGTTAACATGCACGCTGAACACGTTCATGAAGATGCACACCGCAGTGCGCGGCTGGCCGGTGAACGGGTCGGGCATGGTCTGCACGCGCACCACCTTTCCGTCGGCGGGGCTGACGGCAAGCCCGGGTGCGGTGGGGGTGACCCGTTCCGGATCGCGGAAGAAGTGGCAGCAGAACCACGTCAGCAGCATGAACACGAAGCTGCCGGTGGCGCAGCCGAGCATGGCGAGGGAAAGCGTGACGAGGACGCACAGGCCGATGGCCGGGACGCCTTCGGGGGTGATGCCGATGGAGGCTTTGCGCATGTGGGGTGCCGTTGGTTGCGGTGGTTTGGTATGCCGGGGCCGCCGTGCGGCCCGCGCGCGGGCAATATGGCGTGAGTGTAGGCAAAAGCCGTCGCGCTGGCAACCTGCGGGCGACCGTAGGCAGGCGGAAGGGGCAGCCGGTGGAGCAATCGGGGGGCCGTGGCCCGCGTGCGGGGAAGGGCGGCGGATGGCCTGGCCTTGAATCCGGCGCGGCTAACGGGATTGCCCATGGGTGGAGGCGCAGCGGGTGCCCGCTCGCCGCCGGACGGTTGGCGCGAGCAGCTTTCGACCGGCCATCCGGCGCAGCAGCAGGGGCGCCACGGCCAGCAGGCACAGGGCAAGGCCGGTGCGCAGGGAAATGATGTCCCCAAGGTGGCGGATGCGTCCCAGTTCCGCCCCGGCGTGCACGTAAAGGGCGTTCAGCGGCACCATGCCGAACAGCGAGACCGTGGCGAAGGTGGAAAGGCGCATGGCGGTGACCCCGAACAGCAGGTTCACCAGCCAGTAGGGCATCACGGCCACGCAGCGCAGGCCCAGCAGGCACAGCGCGCCCGGCGAGAGGAGTCCGGCAAAGGGTGCGCCGGACGGAAGCCGGGGCGGGATTGCCTGGTCTGCCGACGCGTCCCCCGTCGGCGTCTGGCCCCAGGCAGCAGGGGTGGGGGGTGTGGGCTGCCCCCCTGTATCCGTCGCCGCAGCGGGCCTGTCGCCACCTTCCGCCATGGCCGCGTCGATGCGGACCAGTTGGCCGGGCCACAGGCGGCGCACCGTGGCGCGCAGCAGGTGGCGGGC
>NZ_VRYY01000020.1 GCF_015731765.1 Nitratidesulfovibrio oxamicus | reverse complement strand
GACGTGTTCGACGGCGGCGCGGCCTCGTTGCCGCGCACCGGTCGCACGGGTACGGCCTTTTTCTGGTGGGTGGATGATGCGGGTCGGCGCTGCCCGCTGCGTTGCGCGCGGGACGGCGCGGGGATGGCGCTGGTGCGCGACGGGGTGCGCATTCCGCTGGAACCGCAGGCCATCATGGACGCACTGGGGCGGGGGCGCATCGTACCGGGGTTGTTCTGTTCGTACGCCACGCTGGTGGTCGGGCACGGGCTGCGCTGCCACGGGGGCATCTTTTTCGCCGCCTACCTGCCCGTCATGCTGGCGGCGGTTGCGCGGGTGCTGGGCCATGCGGACGACGCGGCCAGTGCCGGCAAGGCTGGAGGGGGAACCTGCGCGGGGGGATGTGCCGGATTTTCAGGAGTTGCCGGAGGGACAGGACTTCTCGCGGCCCTGCCGCTGACGGTGCTGTTCGATGCCGGGCGCGGTCCGCGCCGGGTGGCGGGGGCGGTGGAAATGTTCGCCGCCGGCGGGCTGGCCCGCCGCCATCTGGAGCACCTGGCCGCGTTGCCCATGGATGCCGTGCTGCCGGTCAGCCTGCGTGAATGCTACATGGAATGCGTGCCGCAGGAGGCCCGTGCGCCGGGCTGGTCGCGCCGTCTTGCCGCCCCCATGGACGAGGGCGCGGGCGTGGTATTGTCGCTTTCGCGCTGACGCCCCCCCCGCAGACGCCGCCACCGGGTGTTGCCGTGCGGACGCCGCCCCACCACAGACGCCATTCCGCAGCTGCCGTCCCCCAGCCATCCCGCAGCCGCCGATCATTCCGCGCCTGCCTGATCACGCGGCGCCGCCGACGCGATCGTTTCCTTCCCCTGATTCCCGGCCCGTCTCATCCGGCCCGTCTCATCCGGCCCGTCTCACCTGTCGGGCGTGACCGCAGCGCGCGGGGCACGTTCCTGCCCCTTTCCGCGCACCCTTGCGGGGGGCTCCGGGGGTTCTCCACCCGTTCCTGCTGTCTTTCCCCGCTGTCTCCCTCGGTCCTTCTCCGGCGGCTGGCCCGGTCTTCCCTGGCCGGTCAGGCCGTCTCGCGCGTGAAGCAGAGCATGGTGATGTCGTCGGACTGCTCCGCCGTGCCCCGGAAGGCCACCGTGGCCTCGTGCAGCGCCCGCAGGATCCCGGCGGGCGTATCCCCGCGATGGGCGTGCAGCACGTCCATCAGCCGTGGCAGGTCGAACAGCTCCAGTTTTTCGTTCATGGCCTCGGTCACCCCGTCGGTGTACAGCAGGCAGCGTTCGCCCGGCGTGATGACCGCGTGCAGGGTTTCGTACTCCACGTCTTCCATGGCCCCCACCAGCGGGCCGCTGATGCCCGGCAGTTCGCGCGGGGCCTCGGCGTCCGGCCCGGTGACGCAGGGGGGGCAATGCCCGCCGTTGGCGAACTCCAGCGTGCCCGTTGCCGGGTCGAACAGCCCGATGAGCAGGGTGACGAACATGCAGCCGGGGTTGTTGGCGGCAAGCTGGGCGTTGATGCGGGTCATGGCCGCGCCGGGCGCGAGGCCCGAGGCCACGGCGTACCGGCACAGGGTTACCGCCATGGACATGAACAGCGCGGCGGGCACGCCCTTGCCCGACACGTCGCCGATGACCACCACCTGCCTGCCGTCGGGCGCGATGAAGAAGTCGTACAGGTCGCCGCCCACCTCCTTGGCCGGTTCCAGCAGGGCCGAGGCGGCGTAGCCCGCCTGCTTCGGCGCGGCGTCGGGCGCGGGCAGGATGCCCATCTGGATGTCGCGCGCGGCGTTCAGTTCGCCCTGCATGCGCTCCTTGACGGCGGTGGTGTCCATCAGCGCCCGCACGTTGCGGGCCAGCGCCCGGCCCATCTGGGTGAAGGCGCGGGCCAGCTGGCCCACCTCGTCGGAACGCGACGTGGGCAGGCCGTTTGCTGTCAGGGCTTCTGCATCGGGTGCGGAAAAGTCCGTCTCGGCAAGGGCATGGGCGCGGCCCGTCAGGGCGCGCAGCGGGGCGATGAGCCGCGCGGTAAGCAGCAGGGTGCCCGCCACGCTGACCAGCACGGCGGCCAGCGCGATGAAGGCCAGCTTGCGCACCAGCGCATTGGTGGGGGCCTCTATTTCGGCCTGCGGCGCGGCGGACACCACGTACCAGTCCAGGGCCTTGAAATAGGCGGCGCGAAAGATGGCCACGCCAAAGGCGGGGCCGGTGTCCGCGATGGTTTCCGCCCGGCCCTTTTCCCTGGCTTCCGCAAGGGCGCGCGGCGGAATGAGCGCCACCTCGCGCCCCTTGGGGTTGCCGTGATGGGCCAGCAGTTGGCCCTTGCCGGAGACCAGGGCGATGAACCCGCTTTTGCCCAGGGACAGGGTCTGGAATTTTTCCTGGGTGCTGCGGATGATCTGCTGTTCGTTGTACAGGGCCTGCCGTTCGATGTCGGACAGCAGCATGGCGGAAACCACCACGCTGTCCGCTTCCGGCATGGGCAGGAAGTAGACCAGCAGCGGCTCCGACGCACCGCCCGGCCCGGGAGTGCCGTCCGGACCGGGAGAGCCATCGGGACCGGGAGAGCCATCGGGACCGGGAGAGCCATCGGGACCGGGAGAGCCATCGGGACCGGGAGAGCCATCGGGACCGGGAGAGCCGGGCAGGGTGTCGAACACGGCGAATTCGCCCTCGGGCGAAAGCTGCGCCAGCGCAAGCAGCGACCCCACGGGCCGCCCCTTGAAGTCGGTCATGTCCGGGCGGGCGGACAGCAGGGCCAGCTGCGGGGTGCCGGTGCGGGGGGCGCCGTGCGCGTCGAAGATGTCCATGTGCACGCCAAAGCTGCCCAGCCGTTCTATCCAGTTGGCGATGAACCGCTGGCGGGCGTCGCCCGGCAGGGCGGACACGTCCTGCCAGGCGGACCGGGCCAGCTGCGAGTAGCGGCGCAACTGGTCCTTGCGCAGCAGCACGTCCATCACCTTGTTGGTGAGGTGGCCGAGGTAGCGCGACCCGATGTTGTCCTCCATCAGCACGATGACGTTGCCGAACGCCTCGCGTTCCAGCTCGGCGTTGGATTCGCGCAGGTCGCTGTAGGTGAAGGAGATGACCGGCACCACCGCCAGGGCGATGGAGGCAAGCACCAGGATGAACAGTTTGGAGCGCAGGGAGAAGGTCATGTTCCGTACCGTGGGCTAAAGCCCGTTCTGGCCGCCGTCGGCAATGCCGAGGCGCAGCAGTTTCTTGCGCAGCCCTTCGCGGGTGATGCCCAGCAGTTCGGCGGCGCGGCTCTTGTTGCCGCCGGTGCGGTCCAGTGCGCGGATGACCATCTCGCGCTCCATGTCCTGCAGGTTCAGGCTGCCGTCCGGGGGGGGCGCGGTGGCAGCAATAGCGCCGGGCAGGGGCGTGGCGGGCTTGGTGAACGCGTCTTCCGTGCCCGGGCTGTCTTGCCCGGCGGCGTCGGGTTCGCCCGCACCCGACATGGCGGCCAGCAGGCGGGGCGAAAGGTTGGCGGCCTCCACCCTGTCGCCCAGGGTGAGGGCGGCGGCGCGCTCCATCTCGTTGTTCAGTTCGCGCACGTTGCCCGGCCACGGATAGCGCAGCAGCCGGTCGCGCGCACCGTACGAAAGGGACAGCCGGGGCCTGCCCATCAGCGTGCAGTGCCGGTCCAGAAAGGCCTGCGCCAGCAGCAGGATGTCGTCGCCACGTTCGCGCAGGGGGGGCAGGTGCACTTCCGCCACGTTGATGCGGTAGTACAGGTCCTCGCGAAATTTTCCTTCGCGCACGGCGCGTTGCAGGTCCACATTGGTGGCGGCGACGACCTTCAGGTCCACCGGCACCGCCTTGTTGCTGCCCACGCGCTGCACCTCGCGCTCTTCCAGCACCCGCAGCAGCTTGGCCTGGTGGGGCAGGGGCATGTCGGCCAGCTCGTCAAGGAACAGGGTGCCGCCGTCGGCCTCCTCCACCAGCCCCTTGCGCGCGCCCACTCCCGTGGCCACGCCCTTTTCGATGCCGAACATCTCGCTTTCGAACAGCGCCTCGGGAATGGCCGTGCAGTTCACGGCGATGAACGGCCCTTCGCGGCGCGGCGAATTGTAGTGGATGAGCTTGGCCACCACTTCCTTGCCCGCGCCGGTGGGCCCCAGCAGCAGGGTGTTGATGGGGCGCCGGGCAATGGACAGGGCCATCTCGATCAGCTGGCGCATGGCCGGGCACTGCCCGATGATCCGCCGGGCCTGGAAATTTTCCTGCAAGGTGTGGGTGAGGCGCGCGTTGCGCTCGGTGAGCAGGCGGCGGGCCTCTTCCAGCTCCGCGTTGCGGGCCTTCAGTTCCTCGATGAGTTGGGCCTGCTGGTATTCGCGCGCCTCCACCTTGACCAGCATCATCCCGAAGGCCTCGGCGAGGCGGGTGGTGCTGGCCGGGGCGGAACCGGCTGCGGTGAGGGCGAACAGCCTGTCCTCGCTGGCGGGACGCGCCCAGGCAAGGTCGTCGCACAGGTCTATGAGCACGTCGAGCAGTTCATTCTGGCTCATGGGCATGGTCCTTGAAAGATGGGGAGGGGTGCGGTGCGCGCGGCAGGGGCCGGGCCGGCCCTAGCGCCCCTGCAACGATTGCACCCAGCGCAGCACTTCGGCCACGGGCCCGATGAGGTCCTTGGGGATGTATGCGTTCTCGGTGCCTTCGGCGAACAGGCTGCGCGCCAGCGGCACGTTCTGCATCACGGGTATGCCTTCCTCGCGGGCGATCTCCACCATGCGTTTGGCCAGCAGGCCTTCGCCCTTGGCCAGTATGACGGGCAGCGGGGTGCGGTCCTTTTCGTAGTCCAGGGCCACGGCGTAGTGGGTGGGGTTCGTCACGATGACCTTTGCCTTGCGGACGTTGGAGAGGGTGTTCTGGGTGACCATTTCCTGGTGCAGTTGCTTGCGCTTGCCCTTGATGTGCGGATCGCCCTCCATTTCCTTGTACTCGCGCTTGACCTCGTCCTTGGTCATCATGTGCTGCTTGTTGTACTGCCAGCGCTGGTACATGTAGTCCAGCGCGGCAATGACGCAGAACACGGCGGCGGAAATCAGCACCATGTCGCGCGCGGTAATGCCAAGCACGGTCAGCAGCCCGCCGATGCCGCCGTCCGGTATGGCGAACAGGCCGCGCATGTGGTCGGACAGCACCTTCCACACGGCCCAGCCAAGCACGGTCACCTTGATGCAGTTCTTCAGCATCTCCACGGCGTTGCGCACCGAAAAGACCTTCTTGAACCATTTGCCGGGGCTCATGTTCTCGAGCTTGGGCATGGCCGCCTTGAGCGCGAACAACACCCCCGTCTGGGCCAGGTTGGCCAGCAGGCCCACGCACATGGCCAGCCCCACCACCGGCAGCACGATGCCGATGGCCCCGCGCGTCACCGCCGTGGCCAGCAGCGGCAGCGCCTGGTCGAAGGGCAGGGTCATCTGGCGCATGGAAAGTTCTGTGACGGCCATGATCTCGGCGAAGATGTCGCCGCCCTTGATGGCAAGGTACGCCCCCACGGCCAGCACGGTAAGCGCGGAACCCACGTCCTGGCTCTTGCAGATGTCACCCTTTTCGCGCGCCTCGCGCAGGCGTTTGGGTGTTGGCTGTTCGGTCTTGTCGCTCATGCGTTCCCAGGGGCTGTTTCCAAAGTAGGATTTTCGTTCGTTGGCAAGGAAAACGAGCCCGCCATAAGGGAGTATGCCTCAGCCGTTTGGCGAGCTTGCGAACCTTACGGATAAGGGCCGCAGCGCGCTCTTGTCGCATTTTACCGAGCCTTAGCCGTTAGGTGGGCTTGCGAACCTTACGGATAAGGACGGCAGAGCCATGGTGGGTGAAGTTGGACCTCGTTGCGCACGATGTCCGTAGGGCTCGCAAGCTCGCCCGACGGCCACGCTTCACGCCCTTCGGCCGGATGCCAACGGGCGAAAGGACAATTTGGAAACTGCCCCTAGGGCAGCAGCCCTTGCAACCGTTGCAGGTCGGCGGCCAATTCGGCGAACAGGTCCGGCGTCCTGGCCGCCAGCGCGCCGAAGTACAGCACCAGCAGAAGGCTGGCCACCGCGCTCTTCACCGGCATGGCCAGCACGTACACGTTGAGCTGCGAGGCAAAGCGGTTGACGAGGCCCAGCGAAATGTCGGCCAGCAGGCAGGCCACCACGATGGGCCCGGCCAGCAGCACCATGTGCGACATCAGCCAGGCCACCCGCCCGGCGAACAGCAGGGGCACCTCGATGCTCCATGCCAGCGGCGCCAGCGAGGGCACGGGCCATATCTCGTACGAGGCGTACAGCAGGCCCAGAAAGGCCAGGAAGGCCCCGCTGGCGTAGAACAGGTACATCATCGTCTGCAGCAGGAAGGCCCCGGTGGGCGAGGTCTGTTCGCCCGACATGGGGTCGGATTCCTCCGCCATGGAGGCCCCGCGCTGGTTGTCGATGAGAAAGCCCGCGCTCTGCACGGTCCAGAAGGCGATGCCCGCCAGCAGCCCCAGCACCAGCCCCATGAGCGATTCCTTCAGCACCAGCGCCCCGTAGTGGCCAAGCAGGGCCAGGTCGAACACGCTGCCCTTGGGCAATTGCCCCAGTATCACGGGGTGCACCGGCAGGTAGCAGGCGAACACCAGCACCATGCGCAATTGCCCGGTCACCACGCTGCCCGCCAGAAACGGCGCCACCTGGGCGACCATGAACAGCCTGGGCATGCCCGCCACCACGGCCAGCAGGTGGTCGAACAGACCCAGTTGGTCGAACAGGGCCTGGATGGACAATGCCGGTACGTGGGGGGCCATGGCGTGCCTACAGCAGGTAGAAGCGCACGAATATCTCGTCCGCGAAGCGCAGCAGTTCCGCACCGAACCACCCGCCCATCAGGAACAGCGTGAGCACCACGGCGATGAGCTTGACCCCGAAGGTCAGCGTCTGTTCCTGCAACTGGGTGATGGCCTGCACGAGGCTGATCAGGATGCCGATGACCGAGGCCACGACGATGGGCGGCATGGACAGCATCAGCACCAGGTACAGCGCCTTCACCGCGTAGGTCATGGCCATGGATTCCACGTGGGTTCTCCTGCGGCCCGGCTACAGCCGGATGCGGTTGACCGGCTGCACCGATATTTCGGGCGTCAGTTCCTGGTACGAGATCACCGCGAGCCCGTAGTGGTCGCCTTCTATCAGCCTGCGCACGTAGCGCCGGATGTCCATGGAGGTCATGATCACCGGCTTCTGGGCGTGGCTTGCGTAGCGCCCGGCGGCATCGCCCACGGCCTTCATGAACCGCTCGGTCACCGAAGGCTCCAGCGCCAGGAACGCCCCCGCCGAGGTCTGGCGGATGGCCTTGCGGATGGTTTCCTCCACCTGCGGGTCCAGCAGGATGGCGGGCAGCATGTTCTGTCCGCGCGAGTGCATGTAGCTGATCTGCCGCTTCAGCGCGCCCCGCACGTACTCGGTCAGCATGACCGTGTCCTTTTCCTTGGGGCTCCATTCGATGAGTGCTTCCAGGATGTTGCGCAGGTCGCGGATGGAAATCTGCTCCTGCACCAGACGCTGGAAGATTTCCGCAATGCGTTGCACCGGCAGCAGGCGCGTTGCCTCGCGCACCAGGTCGGGCGCGCGCTCTTCCATGCGGTCGAGCAGGTATTTGGCCTCCTGCATGCCCAGGAAGTTGCTGGCGTGGCGCGAAAGCACCAGCGACAGGTGGTAGGCCAGGATGCGCGCGTGGCTCATGTGCCCTATGCCCGCCTTGTCCAGCAGGTGCAGCTGCTCGTCGGGCACCCACAGGGGGTCCACGTCGGGCAGGAAGCGTTCGCCCGTCCTTGCGCTGACGCCCAGCATGGCCAGGTTTTCGCCGGTGTCGCGGGCCAGGGACATGCCCCGTTCCAGCGTGCCGCGCGACATGGGGATTTCGTTCAGGTTCAGGACGTAGGAAAGTCCTTCCAGACCGGGGTTGGGCCGGATGTTGATGCCCGGGAACGGCACGCCGAGGTCGAAGTACAGCGCCCGGCGCAGGTTGATCAGTTCCTCGTTCAGGGCATCGTAGTGCAGGGCCTCGCCCAGTTCCGCCGAAAGGTCCAGAATGATGGGCACGGTGGGGGCGAAATCGTCGCCGGGCTGCCCCGTACCGGGACGCGGGGTGCGTGGCCGCGCGGCCGGGGCCAGCGAACGGCTCAGTTCCGCCCTGGGGTCGGTCGCCACGGGGGCCTCGGCCATGCGTTGCAGCACGTAGCCGAACCCGCCGATGGCAAGGGCCAGCCCGAACAGTTGCGGCTTGGGAAAGCCCGGCACCAGCGCGAACAGGAACACCAGCCCGCCCGCCATCAGCAGCGCCTTTGGCTGGCCGAAGATCTGCCCGCCGATCTGCGCGCCCACGTTGCCGCCCGAATCGCCCGTGCGGGTGATCAGGATGCCCGCCGAAATGGACACCAGCAGCGAGGGTATCTGCGAGACCAGGCCGTCGCCGATGGTCAGGATGCCGTAGGTGTGCAGGGCGTCGGCCCCGGTCATGCCGTGCTGGGTGATGCCGATGACCGTGCCGCCCACGATGTTGACCACGGCCACGATCATGCCGGCGATGCTGTCGCCCTTGACGAACTTCATGGCGCCGTCCATGGCGCCGTACATCTGGCTTTCCTGCGACACCATGGAGCGGCGGCGCTGGGCTTCCTCCATGTCGATGACGCCCGCGCGCATGTCCGCGTCGATGGACATCTGCTTGCCGGGCATGGCGTCCAGGGTGAAGCGCGCGCCCACTTCGGCCACGCGCTCGGCGCCCTTGGCGATGACCAGGAACTGCACGATGGTCAGGATGACGAAGACCACCGCACCCACCACGAAGTTGCCGCCAAGCGCGTATTCGCCGAACACGAAGATGATTTCGCCCGCGTCGGCCTGCAGCAGGATGAGCCGGGTGGTGGTGATGTTCAGCCCCACGCGGAACAGCGTGGTGAACAGCAGCATGGTGGGAAACACCGAAAAGTCCAGCACGCTGCGCACGTACATGGACATCATCAGCATGACGAACGAAAGGGCCATGTTGGCGCCGATCAGCGTGTCCACCAGCGGGGTGGGCAGCGGCAGGATCATCAGCGCGACCACCACCACCAGCAGGGCGACGATGGCCAGGTCGTTGTGCCGGGTAACGGCGCTCACGGCGGTGTTGGCGCGGGCAAGCATGGTCATGCCTGCACCCCCGCCATGTGCCGGTAGGTGTCCATGGCGGTGCGCGCCTCGTCCTGCCGCCCCTGCTGCCACAGCGCCTGGGCGCGCAGCAGGTGCAGGGCCGCATCGGCGGAGGACAGGGTCACCCCGTCCATGGCCGCGTGCAGGTGGTCGAGCGCGGCGTGGCCGTCGCCT
>NZ_VRYY01000019.1 GCF_015731765.1 Nitratidesulfovibrio oxamicus | reverse complement strand
ACCTGCCTCACCCGGCGCCCCCTCACCGCTGGCGGGGCTGCTGCCCCCCGGCGCCGAGGCCCCCGGCCCCATCGTGGCGCAGGCCCGCAAGACCCTGGCCGAAGCAGTCATAACCCCCAGCCAGTTGTACGTGCTGGATGCGGCGGTGCGCCAGGCCGCGCCAAACCCCTTCCATCCGGTGCCGGGCAAGGGCGACGGCACGGGCGGTGCGGGCGGCAAGGACGGCAAGGACGGCAAGTCCGCCGCGCACGACATCGCCTACACGGGCTACGTGGCCATCGGCAACAGCGTGCTGGCCATCCTTGACGGGCTTGAATACCGCGTGGGTGAAACCGTGGCGGATACCGGATACGTGGTAAAGTCGATAACGCCGGGCAAGGTCGTCCTGGCATCGCCGGGTGATGTGACCGACAGGGAAATTTCCTACTCGGGCGACGACCTGTAACCTGCGAGCAGTACGGGAGAATTCTGATGCGCTCCATGAGAAGACACGTTCCCCTGGCCCTCGTCGTCCTGCTTGCGGCGGCATTCATCCTTGGCACCCTTGGCTGCGCCAAGCACAAGGAAGAAACCGACCCGTTCTTCGACAAATGGAAAACCATGGCCACCAATTCCACAGGGTTCTCGCCCTCGCGAGAAACGCGCGACATCAAACCCCGCGCCGTGCTGAAGCAGGACAAGGTGGCGGAAGAACAGATAGAGCAGGCCCGGCCCCTGCCCACCGTGCCGGTTACGCTCAAACTGCACAACGTGGACGTGGGCGTGGCCCTGCGCAGCCTGGCCGCCGCCGCGGGCAAGAACATCATTCTCAGCCCCGGCGTGAAGGGTTCGGTCAACGTCAACGTCAACCGGGTGCCGTGGTCCGACGTGTTCAAGGGCATGCTGGACAGCAACGGGCTGGACTACGCGTGGCAGGGCGAACTGATCAAGGTCATGACCATGGCCGACAAGAAGGTGGAGCTTGAACGCACCACGCTGGAAAACCAGCGCATGGCCCAGAAGCTGAAGGGCCGCAAGGTGGGCCCGCTGATCACCACCGTGCTCGACGTGCGCTATGCCGAAGCGGCGGAACTGAAAAAGAACCTGGAAGGCTTCCTGTCCAAGGATGAACAGAACAAGTCCGTGGGCTCCGTGGTGGTGGATACCTTCACCAATTCGCTGATCATCCAGGCCGTGGAAGACGACCAGAAGAAGCTGATGACCCTGGTTTCCAACCTCGACAAGCCCCGCGCGCAAATCCATTTGAAAGCCCACATAGTGGAAGCCACCAAGGAAACCGCGCGTGAACTGGGCATCCAGTGGGGCGGCGTGAACCGGGTGGGCAACATGGCGGGCAGCAACGACCTGTGGGTCACCCCCGGCGGCACCGGCGGCAAGGCGGGCACCAGCCCGTACACCGGCAGCTACACGCCCATCTTCGGCGCTCCCGGCATCAGCGGGCAGGGCAACGGCATCAACTTCCCCATCGACACCACGGGCAAGTCGGGCGCGGGGTCGCTGGGCCTCATGTTCGGCACCATTGGCGGCAACATGCTGGAAATGCAGCTTTCCGCCCTGCAGGAAAACAGCAAGATCAACATCCTTTCATCGCCGTCCATCTCCACCCTGGATAACCAGATGGCCTACACCGAAAACGGCGAAAAGGTTCCCTACGTTTCCACCAACGCCCAAGGCGACCGGGAAGTGAAGTTCGAAGACGCCGTGCTGCGTCTTGAAATCACCCCCCACGTCATCGACGACAAGAACCTGAAGCTGAAGGTGCTGGTAAAGAAGGACGAAGTGGACCTTACCCGCACGGTGGAAGGCAACCCCTTCATCATCAAGAAGCAGACGGAAACCACCCTCATCGTGCAGGACGGCGAGACCATCGTCATCTCCGGCCTGACCAAGGACCGCAAGAGCACGGGCCGCAGCGGCATACCCGGCCTGCACGACGTGGAAGGGCTGGGGTGGCTGTTCGGCAGCGATTCCAAGGGCGGCAAGCTTGAGGAAGTGCTGATCTTCATCACTCCGGCGGTGCTGCCCTACCGCGAAATGGCGGAACAGGGCGCCACGCAGCAGATCACCGTGCAGCCCGGCCAGATGGGCCAGGCCCCGACGGTGAACCAACAGGTGCTGCCCCGTCAGTAGCCGCACGGGCCGCAAACCATGACGCCACACCATCACCCCGTAGCAAGGTAGGAACGCCGTGCGTCAGCGTGTACGATTGGGCGAACTGCTGGTGCAGGCCGGGCTGCTTAGCGACGAGCAGCTGAAGGCCGCCCTGCGCGAACACAAGAAAACCGGGCTGCGTCTTGGCCAGTACCTGACCAAGACCAACCTGTGCCGTGAAGCCGACGTGGTGGAAGTGATAAGCCGCCAGCTGAAGATAGAACGGTACACCCCGCAGCAGCACCCGCTCAGCCTGAACATGGCGGAACGCCTGCCGCTGGACGTGGCCCAGAAGTGCAACGCCGCCCCCCTGCAACAGCACGGCCACGTGCTGGTTGTGGCCATGGTGGACCCGTTGGACATCGACGCGCTGGACACGCTGGAATTCGCCACCAACAGCGAGGTGGAACCGCTGATCTGCACGGAACAGGAATACAACCAGCTGTTCAGTGCCATTTACGGCATGTTCACCAACCTTGACGGCGTCATCGAAAGCCTGGGCGACCTGCAAACCGCCGCCACCAGCCAGACAGACGCCGCCGAGCGCGACGTGGCCGTGGACGAACTGGCCAACCAGGCCGACCTTGCCCCCATCGTGCGGCTGGTCAACTCCATTCTGGCGCAGGCCGTGCGCGAAGGCGCAAGCGACGTGCACATCAGCCCGGAAAAGGACAGCGTGCAGGTGCGCTTTCGCATAGACGGCAAACTGCGCGAGGCCCCGGCCCCGCCGCGCAGCGTGGCCCCTGCCGTTGTTTCGCGCATCAAGATCCTGGGCAACATGGACATTGCCGTCACCCGCGTGCCGCAGGATGGCCGCTTTACCATGCACCTGGACAACCGCGAGATAAACGTGCGCGTTTCCAGCATACCTACCATCTACGGCGAAAACATGGTGTTGCGCCTGCTGGACATGAGCGGGCGCGACTACACGCTGGACATGTTGGGCATGCAGCAGGGCGACCACATGACCATCGAGGGGGCCATCCACAAGCCCTACGGCATGATCCTGTCCACCGGCCCCACGGGCAGCGGCAAATCCACCAGCCTGTACGCCATCCTCAAAAGCATCAACAGGCCGGACATCAACATCATCACGCTGGAAGACCCGGTGGAATACCGCATCCGGGGCATCCGGCAGGTGCAGCTCAACCGCAAGGCGGGCATGACATTCGCCAGCGGGTTGCGCTCCATTCTGCGGCAGGACCCGGACGTGGTGATGGTGGGTGAAATACGCGACGCGGAAACCGCCGCCATTGCCGTGCAGGCCGCCCTTACCGGGCACCTTGTGCTGTCCACCCTGCACACCAACGATGCGGCGGGTGCGGTGACCCGGCTTATCGACATGGGCATAGAGCCGTTTCTTGTTTCTTCGGTGCTGCTGGTTTCGTTCGCGCAGCGGCTGGTGCGCCGGGTGTGCACCAACTGCGCGGAACCGTACGACCCGCTGCCCGCCGCGCTGGCCGCCTTCGGCCTTGCGCCGGATACGCCGGGGGCAACCTACCTTAAGGGGCGCGGCTGCCACCACTGCGCGCACACCGGCTACCGGGGGCGCACCGGGGTGTTCGAAATCCTGCCCATGACCCAGATGATTCAGGATTTGGTAATCAAGCGCAGTTCCACGCAGGTCATCGCGGATTCGGCCATCAACACGGGCCTGATGCGCACCCTGAAGCAGGACGCGGCCATGAAGATTCTGCGCGGCACGACCACTGTTGAAGAGGCGGCCACGTCAGTGATGTTGTAGCAACAATTTGTTGCCTTTCGCCTTTGTCATGCTGCCTTTCTTCCTTATACCCCGCGACGGCTTCCGTCGCGGGTGGCTGGCGGGGATGATGCAAGGAATTACGAGTTTTGCTCGCCGGGCAAGGCGGATTGGAATTTTTGAGCGGAGCGTACTCATGTACGTGAGCATCAAAAATTTCAAGCCAACACAGCCCGGCGACAAAAGGCGCTAGCCGTTATGAGAGCGCAAAGCGCGAACATTACGGATAGCGACCGCACCGCGCGGATTCCGCCCGCAGCATGCACGCGGTGAGCATTACCCACTAAACGGCAACGACATATTTCACAGCTAACCGACAACGTACCTACAGGCGCACCATGCCCACCTACGTCTACACCGCGCTGAACGAACACGGCGTGAACATGCAAGGCACCATCGACGCCGAATCTCCGGACACGGCCCGTGCCATGCTGCTGTCGCGCGGCTACGTGCCCATGAAGGTCAAGGCGCAGGGGGCCAGCTTCGAGTTCGGCGCGCTGGGCGACATGCTGAACCCGGTAAAGCCCAAGGAACTCATTCTGTTCACCAAGCAGTTCCGCACCCTGTTTCAGGCGGGCATACCCATTACCCAGCTGTTGCAGGTGTTGCAGAACCAGACCGAGAGCAAAAGGCTGAAGCGCGTTGCGGCAGACATGACCCAGGCCATCATGGGCGGCAGTACCCTGTACGACGCCTTCAAGGCGCACCCCCGCGTGTTCAGCGAGCTGTACTGCTCCATGATGCGCGCCGGTGAAGCCAGCGGCGCGCTGGGCGATGTGATGGAACGGCTGGTCTACCTGCTGGAGCACGAGCACAAGATACGTTCCGACATCAAGTCGGCCATGCGCTACCCGAAGATGGTCACAGGTGCATTGGTGATCGCCTTTTTCGTGCTATTAAATGTCGTCATTCCAAAATTCATCAACGTATTCGAGATGGCGCGCATTGCACTCCCTGTCCCGACTAAAATAGCCATAGCTCTTCACCATGCCATCAGTGAATACTGGCCACTGCTTCTAGTTGGCCTCGTGACGCTAGTCATGATCTATAAATGGTGGGTACGCACGGAAAAAGGCAGATACTGGCGCGATAGCCTTCTACTGCATGTGCCCATTGTTGGTCCTGTACTGCAAAAATCTGTCATGGCCCGGTTTGCCTCCATCTTTTCCATCATGCAGTCCAGCGGCGTTTCCGTGCTGGATGCCCTGGACGTGCTGACCAACACCATCGGTAACGAGGCCATAGCGCGGGAATTCCGCAGGATACAAGACAAGTTGAAGGAAGGCCGGGGCATTGCGGACCCGTTGAAGTCCGCCAAGTTCTTCACCCCGCTGGTGGTCAACATGGTGGCCATTGGCGAGGAATCGGGCAGCCTCGATTCCATGTTGAAAGACGTGGCCACCCACTACGACGAGGAAGTGGAATACGCCGTGGCGGGCATGGCAGAGGCCATCGGCCCCATACTTATCGTGGCATTGGCGGCGGTGGTGGGCTTTTTCGCCCTCGCCATCTTCATGCCCATGTGGGACCTGACCAAAATGGCAGGAAAACACTAACCTGCACAAAGCCCATGCATGCCGTGGCTGGGCGCGCAGACCCGAAGGGGGGACGGCGCACGCCCGTAGCGGCACCAGATAGGGAGGGGGACGGAAGGTCCGGAACCCGGGTGGATTTGAACGCAACAGAATATCACAACACCACGCATCAGGAGGAACATCCCATGACCCAGAGCAAGAAAGATCGGAAGAAGGAACAGGGCTTCACCCTCATCGAAATCGTGGCCGTGCTGGTCATCCTCGGCATTCTGGCTGCCGTGGCAATTCCCAGATACTTCGACATGCAGGCCGCAGCAGCTGCTCGCACCATCGATGCAACCGCTGCGGAACTCCAGGCACGGGTAACGCAGGAATTTGCGCGCCAGTTGCTCCTGCCTGCCAACAATGGCAACTGCGGTGATGCGCTGGAAGCGGTAACCGCCGCCAACATTGGTGCTCTGGGCAACGGCTGGACCTACACTGTGGCTAACCTGATCCCCATTGCAGCGGCCGAAGCTGGCACGGCCAAAGACGTGACTTTTGCCAATGCTGGCCTGACCTTTGAGGCCGCTGCGGACATGACCCGAAACATCCAAATCCCCAACTGCAACTAATACGTTCATGCACAATGCGGCGGCGCACCCGCGCCGCCGCCCTTTCCCCTCTACGTACAGGTGTCCGCCATGAACGAAACGTTCCATCGCATCATCTCCCAGGCCGTGGCCATGGGCTGGTCCGACGTGCACCTTACCGGCGGCCATGCCGTGGTGTACCGCAAGGACGGGGACATCGGCATGCTGCGCGACACCGTGCTTTCCCCCGCAGATGTGGACGCCCTTGCGCGCAGCCTGCTGAATCCGCACCGGGCGGACATACTGCGCCGCCGCTGGTCGGTGGACTTTGCGCACTCCGTGGCGGGCATACGGGTGCGGGTGAACATCTTCAACACCACGCGGGGTCTCAGCCTGGCCGTGCGGCTGCTGGCCGGGCGCATACCCACCCTGGCCCACCTGAACCTGCACCCCTCGCTGGAAGAATTCACCCGCCTGCGGGCCGGGCTGATACTGGTGTGCGGGGCCACGGGCAGCGGCAAGACCACCACCATGGCCGCCATGCTGGACGAGATAAACCGCAACCGCCCGGCGCACATCATCACCCTGGAAGACCCCATCGAATACCGTTTTGCCTCCAAAAAGGCCTTTGTGGAGCAACGGGAACTGGGGGCGCATTTTCCCAGCTTCGAGCGCGGCCTGCTGGACGTGCTGCGCGAAGACCCGGACGTGATTCTGGTGGGCGAACTGCGAGAGGCGGAAACCATCCGCCTTGCCCTTTCCGCCGCCGAATCGGGGCACCTTGTCATAGCATCGCTGCACTCCGCCACGCCGGAAGAAGCCCTGTACCGCTTGTGCAACGCCTTTCCGCTGGAGGCGCAAGACCTGGTGCGGCACCAGTTGTCGTCCACCCTGCACGCCGTGGTGGTGCAGCAACTGCGCATGCACCCCGTGGCGCGGTTCCGCGTGCCGGTGCTTTCCATGCTTATCGGCACCCACCCGGTGCGCATGCTGGTGCGCGAAGGCAAGTTTGCCCAGTTGCACAGCATCATGGAAATGGGGCGCGGCGACGGCATGTTCACCATGGACGCCTACTACGACGACTACCTGAACAGGCCTCAGCGCTTTTCCGCCCCGTCCAACGTGTTTCGCCCCGCCCCGGAGGAAGAAACGTCGGCGGACCACGAATCGCCGCTGGTTGATCGCGGCCTTGGCACCACCCACTACACCCCGGAAGCGGCCCGGCATCTGGCCCGCCCGGGTGCCCACCCGGCGAATGCTCCCTTTGGGGATGTCAGCCCGCCTGATTTTGGCACGTCCGGCGCGTCTGGCACGTCTGGATCATCGGGCTCATCGGGCTCGGCACACACGGACGAGCATGGCGAGACGGTGTACACCCTTACCGACGAGGGCAGGCTGGAAGACGTGCTGCGGGAATTTGCCAGCCGGTAGCGCACGCAACGTCCGGATGACCATGCACTGGCGGTGCGGGGGCACGCCGCCACATACGGGTAGCCACACATTTTCCAAGCCTTACGGACGGGCACCGGCCCGCCTCAACTACCGGGCCGAGCGCCCGGCAGGCACGCACATGACGACTCACACCGCACCCTCAGCACCCAGCGCCCTGCGTGGCGACAGTTACCGACGCCCGCAACGCAAGATCGGGCAACGCGGCTTCACCATGCTCGAAGTAGTGGCAGTTCTGGTGCTTATTGGAATTATGGCGGCTATTGCCATGGATCGTTTCTTCGACTTGAGTGCCGGAGAACTGGGCGGCATGCAGGACCAAGTGCGCAGCCACCTGGCCTATGCCCGCACCCGATCCATGAATGCAGACGAAATATTCGGCGTGCAGATACGGGGCACCACCACCTATTCCATCTTTCGGGGGGGCAACACCGCCACCCTGGTGACCTTGCCCGGCGAGGCTGGCGGCGTCATCACCCTGCCCCAAGGTGCCAACTTTACCACTGCGACCACCATCATTTCCTTCGACCGCTGGGGCAGACCCTGTTCCGACGCCACAGCCGTGACGCGGCGTACCGCCGACGCCACGGTGACGCTCAGTTATCAAGGGCAATCGCAAAGCATCGTCGTCACCCGCAACACAGGGTTTTTGCGATGAACAGCACACAGGCAACGGATTCTGGCAACCACGGGTTCACGCTGCTCGAAATCATCATCACTATCATCGTCATCGCGCTGTTGGGCACCATGATGCTACCCTTAAGCGGTGCGGCTTTGCGCGGCAGCGCGCAAAGCATGATCACCACAGAAAACGAAACACGCCTGCTGCGGGTGGTGGAAAACATGAACGCCGACTACCGGCGCACCTTCATGGACCCCAGCGGCAGCGGCAATCCGCTGGCCACCTTTTTCACCGCCGTGGGTAACGTGGGCAACCACCCCACCTCCACCTATGGCGCGTACAACCTGGTGGAAAAGCGGTACATCCAGTTCAATGCCAACCACGGCGAGGTGACCGGCGGCACCAACCTGCTGAAGCTGACGCTGGAACTGGACAACACCCGGGTTACCTGCCTGTTCGGGCAGTAGCCGGAGGGCCTATGGACGCACGCGGCTTTACCCTTATCGAAACCATCCTGGTCCTGGTGCTGACGGGCATTCTGGCCGCCGTGGCGGGCATGGGCATTGTCACCGGGGCGCGCAGCTTCATGGCCACGCGCGAGGCCACCGCCCTTTCGCAGCAGGCCCAGCTTGCGCAGGACAGGATAACCCGCGAGATAGTGGAACTGGTGGACATTTCCGCCAGCAGCACGGCCCAGCGCATCAACATCGAGAACATAGAGGGCAACCGCTCCATTCTCTACGACGCGGACAACCGCGAAATAGACATCATCTCGCCCAACAACGACCGCGATACGCTCATCGACAACGTGACCGCGTTCACCATCACCTACTGGGAGGGGCAGACCTCGCGCACAGCGTGGGACACGTCCAGCCTGGACGGGCGCGACCTGACCGCCGTGGACATTTCGTTTACCCTGGCATCGGACGTGGGCGGCGCGCGTACCTTTGTGAGCCGGGTGGTGCCCCGCAACAACCAGAATACCGGCGGCACCATACCCACGGCGGACATTCCTTCGCTGGCGCGTTACGATTTCTGCTTCATCGCCACGGCGGCCTACGGCGACCTGAACCACCCGGTGGTGGCGGCCCTGCGCGAATTCCGCGACAAGGCGCTTATGCCCAACGCGCCCGGCAGGGCGCTGGTGCGCGCTTATTACGCCGTGGGTCCGCATCTGGCCGGGGTGGTGCAGGATGCGCCCGCGCTGGCCGCCGGGGTGCGAGCGGTGCTGCGCCCGGTGGC